>CAMDAY010000005.1 GCA_945888895.1 Dehalococcoides mccartyi
CCGCTCTCCCGAGCCCAGGTCGTCCGGCCTCGACAGCCGCGCCACCTCGGCGGCGGTGCGGTCGTAATCGTCGAGGAGCGCGCGCAGCGCATCGAGGTCCATCGCCCGATGGTAGCGCGGCGCGCGCACCGAACGAGTAGGTCGATCACGCGTTGCAGTACACGGCGACGCGAAATGAAATCGCGACGGATCTAGCGAAGTCGCGCAGACCTGCGGGATGCGGGCGTTGCATCGCCGCGCAGGCTGGGTATTCTGAATGCGGGCGGGTGAGAAGCGGGGACGCACATTGTCAGTGCCTCGATTCGGGCTGTTCGCCGGGCTGTTCCTGGCGCTCGTCCTCCTCGGCTCTGCTCTCACCTCCGACGCTGCGCAGGCCGCCGCCCCAGAACTCCCTGACGTCGAGAATTTCGCCGGACGCGACCCCCTCGTGCCGGGCAGCACGGGCATCGTCCGCGCCGAGGGCGACTGCCTGAACCTGCGCGAGTCGCCGGGCCTCGGCGGGCGTCCGGCCACATGCCTCCGCGAGGGCACCACGGTCACCATTCTCCCGTCGGTCGTGACCATCGACTCGCTGCGCTGGCAGATGGTGAACACCGGCCAGCTCACCGGCTGGGTGGCGGATCAGTACCTCCAGGCGCACGTCGGCGTACCCTCGGCGGGGCCCGCCTGCGCGGCCAAGCCCGCGGCGTACAAGCCGGGACTCACCGGCTTCGTCCCGACCAACGGCGGCATCGGCATGGTCGTGTGGGGCGGCGGCACGCTCTCCGGTGTGGAGAACGCAGCTCTGTCGCGCGGCTGCACCCCGAAGGCCGTGTGGACGAGCCGCGCCGATGGCGAGCTGGTCGGCTACCTGTACGGTGCGCCCGACTTCGTGAACAGCGCGTGGAAGACCGCGATGCCCGACGGCTGGCTCTCCGGCGGGCGCGTGATCCTCATCGTCTGCGAGGACGCCGCCGGCCGGACGACTGCAGCCTCGATCACGCTCCCGGGCCCCGGCGGCATCCCTGCGAAGGCCCCCGCACCCGTCTTCACCGGCCGCGCACAGGCACCCACCGTCACCGCGAAGGCCGTCGCAGTGGTGGACGAGGCATCGGGGGCGCTGATCTACCAGAAAGGCGCGCACGACCGTCTGGCCCCTGCGAGCCTGACAAAGATCGCGACCGCGATCCTCGCCGTCGAGGGCATCGAGCCGACGTCGGTGGTGACCACCGACGTCGACAGCCGCACGATGGTCGACAGCAGCGTGATGGGCCTGATCCCCGGTGACTGCTTCGCCACGAGCGATCTGCTGTACGGGCTGATGCTGCCCTCGGGCAACGACGTTGCGCTCGCCCTCGCGCGGTACCAGGCGGGATCGGATGCGGCGTTCGTGCAGGGCATGAACACGCTGGTGAAGCGCCTCGGCCTGCAGAACACCACGTTCACCGACCCACACGGACTTGGCGGGGAGTTGCACAAGTCCTCGGCCTACGACATCGCGATGCTGTCGCGCTACGGGATGTCGCTGCCGCGCTTCCGCGACGTGGTGAAGACGGGGTCGTACACCGCGAAGGGCGCGCGCGCGCTGACGATGTACAACACGAACTCGCTGCTGTCCTCGTACCCCAGCGCCGACGGCGTGAAGACCGGGTTCACCGATGACGCCGGGCGCACGATCTCCGTATCGGCGGTGAAGAACGGCCGACGGGTCTTCGTGGTGCTGCTGAATGACCTCTACCGCGAGGCTGACTCAAAGGCGCTTCTCGACTGGGCGTTCGCGAACCACACCTGGCCTTAGCGCCGCGGCGAGGGCGACACTTCTCGACCGAAGCGTTCCTCAAAGGTCGAAGCCCTCTGAGCTTCATCCCCTCTTCCCGCGCCGGGGAATGGGCCACCCCACGCGCCCCTCGACGTCGCTCATCGCGGACGAGGCTCCCGCTCGGATCTACCCGCCGAATTCCTTGCGAACGTTCGCGTCCTTCTCCTCGACCAGAGACACGAGGGCGCGCTGTGCCTCGGCGAGGCGGGCGCGGAGCGCGGCGTCGGACGTGCCGAGGATGCGCGCGGCGAGCAGGCCCGCGTTGCGCGCGTTGCCGACGGCGACCGTCGCGACGGGGATGCCCGCGGGCATCTGCACGATCGACAGCAGCGAGTCGAGCCCATCGAGGTACTGGAGCGGCACGGGCACGCCGATCACCGGCAGCGTGGTGACCGAGGCGAGCATGCCCGGCAGGTGCGCGGCACCCCCGGCCCCCGCGATGATCACGCGCAGTCCGCGAGCCTCTGCGGTTTTGCCGTACTCGATCATCGCTTCGGGCGTGCGGTGCGCGGAGATCACGCGCACCTCGAACGGGACACCGAGCTCCTTCAACGTGTCGGCCGCGGCGCGCATGACGCCGAGGTCGGAGTCGCTGCCCATCGCGATGCCCACGAGCGGTGTGTCCGTCATACCGACCTCCCGGTGAGCCGCGCGGCAGCCAGCGCCGCGCGTGCCCGCGTCTCCTCGATGTCCTCGCCCAGCGCGTTGACGTGGCCGATCTTGCGCCCGGGACGGGCGTCCTTGCCATACAGGTGCGGATGCACGCCCGGCGCGGCGGCGAGGAGCGCGAGTCGCATCCTCGGCCCCATGCTCGCACGATCCTCGCCCAACAGGTTCGCCATCACGACGACGGGGGCGAGCAGATCCGTGCTGCCGAGCGGCCAGTCGAGGACGGCGCGCAGGTGGTTCGCGAACTGCGACGTCGCGCAGCCGTCGATGCTGAAGTGGCCGGAGTTGTGCGGTCTCGTCGCGACTTCGTTGATCAGCAGTTCGTCCCCGACGAGGAACAACTCCGTCGCGATAATCCCCGCCGCCCCCGTCAGTGCCGCGATCCGCTCGCCGAGGTCACGCGCGCGCGCGGCGATCTCCTCGGACACCGGGGCAGGCGCGATCACCTCGTGGCAGATGCCGTCGCGCTGCACCGTCTCGACGACGGGGTACGTCACGAACTCGCCGCCCGGCCGGCGCGCGACGAGCACGGCGAGCTCTCGCTCGATCGGCACGAACTGCTCGATCATCAGCGCGACGTCACTGTCCGCGACCGAAGCGAAGAGCGCACGGGCCTCATCGAGGTCGCCGAGCACCCACATGCCGCGACCGTCGTAGCCGCCCGTCTGCGACTTCGCCACCACTGGCCATCCGTGGCGCACGCTGAACGCCTCGACCGCGTCGAGGTCGGGCGCATCGACGAAGTCGGGGACGGGCAGGCCGGCGCGCTGGAACGTGGAGCGCTGGTACAGCTTGTCCTTCGCAAAGCGCAGCGTGGTCGCGCCGGGACGGACGACACCTCCAGCCGCCTCGATCGCCACGAGTGCGTCGAGGTTCACGAGCTCGTGGTCGAGCGTCACCACGTCACACCTCGACGCGAAGTTGCGCAGCGCGTCGGCATCGTTCGGTGAGCCGATCTCGACGTGCGGGCTCACGAGGGCGGCTGAGTCACCGGAGTGCTCCGCGAGCACGCGCACCTCGATGCCGAGCGGGATGGCGGCCTGGATCATCATCCGCGCGAGCTGTCCGGCCCCGACGATCCCCACGACCGGGAAGCGATCCGCCGGGGGAGGTGTGGAGGTCACGCGCGTCGATCCTCGGTATGTCTGCCGGGCGAGTGACCACCTTACGCGACCGCTCGCGTGTGCGCAGCGCAAGAGTCGGTGCCCACAGGCCTGTGGCGGCGGCGCGGGTATCCCGCGCATCGAACCGCCTGGAATTACGCGAGCCACAACAGCGCGAGCGCCTCCGCGAGGATGGACCGGCGCAGCTCGCCGAGATCCTGGCTCTCGTCCGGGCCGTGGATGCGGCTCGTCGCCTCGCCGACGCCGGTCACGAGGACGGCGGCCTGCGGGAAGCGCTCGGCGAGCAGCGATATCAATGGGATCGTGCCGCCGATGCCGATCTCCGCCGCGGGGACGCCCCACGCGTCCGCCATGCCCTGCGCGAACGCCGCGTACTCGGCGCCCCGCTCGACGAGGGCGAAGCCAGGGGCACTGGACCCGCGCGTCACCTGGACGCGTGCGCCCCACGGCGCAGCCGCCTCGAGGTGCGCGACCAGCGCATCGAGCGCGTCGGTCGGGTCCTGTCCCGGCGGCACGCGGAGCGACACCTTCGCGCGCGCGCTGGGAACGAGCTGGTTGATCGCCTCGGACACCCTCGGCGCGTCGACCGCGAGGATCGAGATGGCCGGGCGCGCCCACATCCGCGCGGCGATCGATCCGTCGCCCACGAGCTCCACGCCATCGAGGACGCCCGCGTCGTGGCGCAGCTCGGCCTCGTCCACCTCGACGTCCGGGTCGGCGGCACGCACGAGCCCGGCGATCGCGGGCGCGCCACTCGGATCGTGCAGCGTCGCGAGCATCCGCACGAGGCAGGTCAGCGCATCGGGCACTGCGCCGCCGAACTGGCCGCTGTGCACGCCCGCCTTCAGCGTCTGCACCTCCACGACACAGTCCACGAGGCCGCGCAGCGTCGTCGTCAGCGCGGGCGTGCCGACGCGCCAGTGCTCCGAGTCGCAGATCACGATTACGTCGGCGGCCAGCTTGTCGCCGTGCAGCGCGAGTAGGTCGAGGATGTGCGGCGAGCCGAGCTCCTCCTCGCCCTCGACGATCACCTTCAGTCCGACGGGGATGCCGTCGTGCGCGAGCAGCGCGCGGATCGCGCCGAGGTGTATCGCGATGCCGGACTTGTCATCGGAGGCTCCCCGACCATACAGACGGCCGTCGCGCTCGCTGGGTTCGAAGGGGGCGGCGCTCCAGAGCGCGGGGTCACCCGCCGGCTGCACGTCGTAATGCGCGTACAGCAGCACCGTCGGCGCGCCCGCAGGCGCGGGGTGCTCCGCAAGGATCGCGGGTGGCCCACCCGGCACCTCGAGACGGCGCGTGGCGAGGCCCTCCGTGGCGAAGAGCGCCTCGACCTGCCGAGCACATGCAACCATGCCCTCCGTCGCCGAGCCCTCGGCGCTCACAGAAGGTAGCCGCACGAGTGCTTCGAGGTCAGCCTGCACCGCCGGGAACAGCCGGTCGACGTGTGCGCGCACGCCCTCGATATCCGCCGAATCTGCCACGTGCCGCTCCCGCCCACCGATGGATGCTGAAGAACGACATTCTACCGGCACAGCACCGCCGTTCGATCATCGTGGCCGCGCAGCACGACAAGGACGCAGCGTGACGGACCCGCACACACTCGCGCGTCGCGCCTCGGCCGCATCGCGCCCGGTTTCCTCGCACGTCGCGGCCCAACATAGCCCACGGCCTGGAGACGCGAGCGTTCTGCAACGGAACGCACGTCGCGCGCTCGTTCGAGCGCGTTATGCTTGGCACGCTGCGCGACCGATCGGAAGCGCGACGGAGGGATCCCGTGACAGCATCCAATCGCTGGTTGGCCATCGTCGGCGCGTTCATCGCACTGGCGGTCATCGCGGGGATCGCGGTGACCTCGTTCGCTCGCGGGGAGCGCGTGTATGCCGAGGGCACCCCGGAACGCAGCGTGCAGGACTACCTGCGCGCGGTGAGCGACCGTGATGCGAACCGCGCTACCTCGTACCTCGCGCCGGAGCTGGCGACGCGGTGCGGGCAGACGCCGCGCGACGGCATCACCAACCGATCGTCCTCGTCGCTGCGTGCCACCCTGGATCGCACGACCTACCGCGGCGACCGTCAGGCCGAGGTGCAGGTGCGCCTGACGGAGGCGTACAACGAGAGCCCGTTCTCGGGCGGCAACTCCGCGTACACGCAGGTGTTCGTGCTCACACAGGCGGACGGCGCGTGGCGCTTCAGCGAATCGCCGTGGCCGCTGTACTGTCCCGCTCCCACACCAAACGCCCCGCTGGGCCGATAGCGAACCGCGAGGCCCCCATGTTCCAGACGTTCGCCTACGTGCTGATCTTCATCGTGATGCCGGTCGCCATCATCGGCGGGTACATCGCGGCCCTCAGCGCCGCGAAGCGCGAAGCGGAACATGAGGATCCTACGGCTGACGAGGGCATCGGCAGCGCCCGGCGGATGTTCATCTACGTCCTCGCGCTCGTCGGGATCATCTTCGCCGCCGTCGGCGTGGCGATGATCATCAGCGGCGCAATCGACGCCGTCATCGGCGACACCTTGCTCCTCGAACAGCGTCGAGGGCTGGCGGTCGCGCTATCGTTCACCGTCGTCGGCGCGCCCGCGTGGCTGCTGTTCATGCTCCTCGCGCAGCGCTCCATCCAGTCGCACGAGGTCGAGCGACGGTCGCAGGCGCGGCGCCTGTACTTTAACGTCGCCCGCTCGGTCGCCCTTGGAATGCTCGTGTGGAACGGCGTGGAGGCGCTGCGCCAGTTGCTGCGCGTCACCCCCGTCGAAGGCGGCGCGTGGGGTGCCCTCGTCGCGTGGGGTGCGGTGTGGCTGATCCACCAGCGTCTGCTCCGCGCGGAGCCCGCGCCCACTTACATGACGGCTCTCATCGACCGGCTCGCGCTGTACTTTGGCGCCGTGCTCGGGCTGCTGCTGACGGTGTCCGGCGCGGTCAGCCTGCTCACCGCACCACTGTCGGAGGCCTTCAACCGCGCGTTCGGCGGCAGCCTCCTCGCCGGCGATGCATGGAGCCGCGATCTGCGCGATGCGATCCCGATGCTCATCGTGGGCGTCGTCGTGTGGGCGACGCACTGGATGCTGCAACTGCAACGCGCCGACCGCCTTACCACGCTGTGGCGCGTCTACGTGTTCCTGTGCGCCGCGCTCCTCGGCGTATCGTTCGCCATCGTCTCCGCCGCTACGGTCTTGTACTCGACCCTCGAGTGGTTCCTCGGCGTGCCGAGCCTCCAGACACCCGCGGCACACTTCTCCGACGTGCCCAGCGCCGTGAGCGCGTTCCTCGTCGGCGTCGCCGTCTGGAGCTACCACCGGGCCGTGCTGACCGAGGCGGGCGACGCGCACGAGCGCAGCGGGCCGGAGCGTGTGTACCGCTACGTGCTCTCGGCGGCGGGTCTGCTCACCGCCGCGATCGGCGTCGCGTCGCTCATCAGCATTGCCTGCGACATGATCGCGGGGACGCCGGACTTCGTGCAGCCCGCGGACTGGTGGCGGAACGGGGTCCTCTCGGGCGTGACCCTGCTGGTGGTCGGCGTGCCGGTCTGGGTGCGCTACTGGCGCGACACGCAGCACACACTCGCTGCCGGCATCGAGGAGCGCGGCGCGCCCTCGCGGCGGATCTACGTCTTCGGCACGGTGGGCGTTGCGATCTTCGCGCTGCTTGTGAGCCTGACGGTCGTGCTGTACCAGGTGTTCCAGGCGGTGCTCGGCCTCGAACTGTCGAGGACCATGCTCCGTGACATGGACTGGGCGCTCGGCACCGCACTGACCGCCGCCGCCGTCGCGTACTACCACTTCCTCGTGCTGCGCGAGGACCAAGCGGCGATGCCCGAGGTCGGTGCCACGCCCGTCAAGCGAGCGAGACAGGTCGTGCTCGTCGCGCCGGGGAACGCCGCGCTGCTGGTCGGCGACCTCGAACGGATCGAGGGTGTGCGCGTGCGCGCGTGGCGACGAGCAGACGACGACAGTGCGGCGCTCAGCCCCGAGCGCCGCGACGCGCTGCTCCAGGCCGTAGCCACCGCGGACGCCGACCGCCTGCTGGCGATCGTCGCCCGCGGCGACTTCGAGCTCGTCCCCTACATCGACGACGTGCGGTAGGGCGGCCGGCGCTAGATCAGCGGCGCGCTCGGCGGCGCTTCTCGCCGGATGCGCTGCTGCTCACGGACGATCAACCGATACAGCACGACCGCGCCGACCACCGCGAACGGGATGAGCCACCACAGCGCGATCACCACCACCATCAACGTGGTGCCGATGAGCGCGAGCGTCTCCAGCGAGTCGTTCCACGCGGCGCGGGCCTGCGCCATGGCGCCCGTGCCCGGAGTGGCCGCGCCCGGCGCAACCGGCCGGAGCGACACAGTGATCGTCGACATCTCCGACCGCGAGGCGAGCGACTGACGTCGCGCCTCGGTGCGGTCGATCTGGAGGCGAACGCCGTTAAGGCGGTCCTGCAACGTGAAGATGTCGCTGATGCTGCTCGCGCGGGCCAGCAGCGTCGTGTACTGCGCCTCCACGGCGCGCAGATTGCGAATCGTCGCCTCCACGTCCGTGTACTCGGCGGTGACATCGTTCGACCCCGTCGAGATCGAGTGCACGACCACGGCCACCTCACGCAGCTTCGCGAGGACGTCACCGAAGCGGTCAACCGGCACGCGGAGCGTGAGCGAGCCGCTCTGCTTCTCGCCGGAGCCCGTGTAGTTCGAGTCCGCGACCATGCCCCCCGCAGCGGTCGCGATCTGGCGGACCGACTCGAAGGCGTCCGCTACGGACTTCACCTCGAGGTCGGCGCTGCCGTTGCGAATGATCTGGCGCGCCTCGCCCACGGTGGGGAGCGGTGCGTCCGGCGCGGCACCCGGAGCGGTCGAGGACGGGGCGCGGCTCTTGCTGCCCGCGTTGCCGCCGTCCGTGGCGGGCACGATCTCCTGCGCGCTCCGCTCGGCGGGAGCGACCGCCGCACCCCCGCTCGCCGAGCCCGGCTGCGAGGCGGTCATGGAGTCTCGGGAGGCGGTGCTGCAGCCGAGCAGCGCGAAGCCCGTCAGCAGGGACAGCGCCACCACGACCGTCGCGGTCGTGGCGCGCGAACTCGGGACCGGTGGGACCGCAGGGCGCGCGTCAGGCGCCATCCAACGAACCATGGTCGTCTCCCCCTCTGGGGCGGCCGAAGTGACCGCCTGTAGGGCTGAGACGCACGAAGGCGCCGGGAAGTTCCCGGCGCCCTTCATCGACGGCATCGCGCGTGGGAAGGGGCAACTCCCCCCGCGTGATACCTCGACTGCTGTTCGCGCGGCTAGCGCGCTCGGTTCGCCCAGGCGCGCGCGCCGAGCACGAGGCTCACGGCGACGCCGGCGAGGGCGACCGTGACAGCACTGGAAGCGCCATCAGTGCCCAGCGGGCCCGCCGTGCCGGTCTTGGCCGGAGCAGGAGCAGCGGCGGCAGCCGGGGCCGGCGGGGCAATCGTCGGCGGGACGAGCGCGGACGGGGTGCCCGCGTTACCCGAAACGAGCGAGAACGTCATGCCCTGCGCGTAGTGGGTGCCGATATTGCAGATGGCGAGGTAGCGGCCCTGCGGCAGGTTCACGGTCAGGACGCCCGCGGTAATAGCGGGGGGCTGGATGCGCGACGTGCGGCCGATGATCTGCACGGCAGCCTCGTCGACCCGGCCGTCCCTCAGCGGGAGCGCACGCGGCTCGAGGTCTGTCTTCACGACGATGAGCTCCATGCGGGCGGGTGCCGGAGTTCTTGACGGCGAAGGTGACGTCGCCCGGCGCGACGGTCTGCCCGCCCGGCTTGAACCCAAAGTCGACCGCATCCACGAGGACCGTCGAGCCGGCCGTCTGGGCCGCCACGATCGCGGGAATCATCGTGAAAGCGCCGGCGACCAACACCGCTGCTACTGCCCGGCCGAAGCCGCTCATCCGTCCGCTCATGCTGCAGTTCCTATCAAGCCCCTGTGGAGGCCACCCTCGGCTCCCCGTCGATGCGCGACGAGCGCCGTTCGGGGTAGACCGATCCGTTTTGCCTAACTCGCACGAGAGCGCCAGCCGGATCACTCGACGGGACGGACGTGGGACACTGGCGAGGCGACCAGCACCCTGAACAGCGCGGAGCAGCTCCATGGACGACACCAACCTGAGCCGAGCCGGCATCTCGATCACCTACTGCCGGGAGTGCAACTTCCTGCTGCGCGCCTCGTGGGTCGCGCAGGAATTGCTGCACACGTTCGAGGATTATGTCTCAGGCATCACGCTGGTGCCCGGCCGGGGTGGCCAGTTCGACGTCCACTATGGCGACGAACTGATCTTCTCGAACAAGGTCGCCGGGCGCTTCCCCGAGACCCGTGAGCTGCGCGAGATGCTCTCGGCGCGCATCGAGGACGCCCCGCGCGGCCGCCACTCGCGCACGGACGCCGTCGCCGCCGAGTGACCTCGTGCCGATCGAGGAGACGCCGACCGCCTGCGCGACGTGCGGTGACCGTCGTCTCATCGAGTGCGCCGCGTGCCACGGCTTCGGGGGGTTCGTCTGCGTCAGCTGCGCCGGGCATGGCCTCGACGAGGACGCCGAGCGCTGCCGCACCTGCAACGGCCGAGGCGCGTTGAGCTGCCTCCCCTGTCGCGGCGAGGGCGGCATCGAGTGCCCTCGGTGCGCGGTCGCACCATCCGACCTCTACGAATAGCCGGAACGCCCGCAGGCGCACCCACGTCCTAGGAACCATGTCAGCACTCACCATCGCTCGCCTCGGCACGTCGCTTACGGTGCTCGGCAGCCTCTACCTCCTGCTGGTGCCACGTCCCCCGGGGGCGGGGACCGTCGCCGACTGGGTTGCGCACGCCTGCCTCCTGGCAGTGCTCGGGGCGTGGGCCGGGCTGTCCTCGGGGATCGTCGACCGCGCGCAGCCGCGAGCGAGCACCTCGCTCACGCTCGCCGCCGTGCTCGCTTTCGGACCACTGACCGAGGTGCTCCAGGCATTCACGGGCCGCGACGCCGCGCTCTTCGATGCGGCCGTGGACGTGCTCGGGAGCGGTGCAGGCTTCATCCTCGGCTACGCCGCGTGGCACTGGTGGGAGCGGCGGGCCGCTCGTTGAGCAACGCCAATGGCTATCCTCGATCCATGGAAACCAACGTCCCCGAGTACACCTTCCTGACCTTCCCCGACCCGCCCGCCGATCGTCCCTACGTGATCGTGAACATGGTGAGCAGCGTCGACGGGCGCGTGACGGTCGAAGGCACGGAGCGCGGGCTCGGATCGCCGCGGGACCAGCGGTTGATGCGCGAGCTCCGCGTGCACGCGGACATCGCACTCAACGGCGCGGGGACGCTGCGCGCCAGCGGGACCTCGTCGCGCCTCGGCGACCCGGCCCTCGAGGAGTTGCGCGTCGCGCGGGGTAAGTCGCGCACACCGATCGCGACGGTGCTGAGTCGCACGGGCGACCTGCCCCTCGATCGCGCGTTCTTCACCGCGCGCGATTTCGACGCGATGGTCTATCTCTCGGACGCCGCCTCCGCCGATCGTGCGCAGGCGATCGAGGGCACCGGGCGGCGCGTGGTGCGCGTGCCCGCCGGCGACGAGATGGGCGGCATGCTGCGGCACATGCGCAGCGACCTCGACGCGCGGCTCCTGCTCGTCGAAGGTGGGCCGACGATCAACGGGCAGCTGTTCGAGCTTGGGTGCGTGGACGAGTTCTTCCTGACGCTCGGCGGCGTGGTCGTGAACGGCAACGAACTCAAGCCCCCCGTGCAGAGCAAGCGGGAGCCCTCGATCGCCGCGCTCACCCACCTCGAACTGATCTCGGCTGTACCCAACGGCGAGACGAACGAGGTGTACCTGCGCTACCGCGTGACGCGCGGGGACTGAGCTGACAGCGCGGCCCTAGAACAGCCGCCGCAGCAGCGCGAGCAAGGCGCTGAGTGCGAGCGATGCGATCAGCATCGACGTGATCGGCACGTAGACGCGGACGCTCTCACGCTCGATGCGAATATCGCCAGGCAGGCGTCCGAACCAGCCGAGCGCGCCCGCCATGATCAGCAGCCCCACCAGAACGACCGCGACGCCAATCCCGATCACCAGCACGCCGGCCGGTCGATCCATCCTCGTCACCTCGCTAGTCCGCGGTCGCCGCGCAGCCGCCGGTTCTCCTCGGCGACCGCAGCCAGCATGCCAGGCGTCAGGCCGAGATCCGCGGCCGCGCGGAGCAGCGCGTCGAGGTCCTTCGGGAGGCACTTGCCGCCGAAGCCTCGATCGTCCGGGTGGACCCACGTGTGGGAGCGGCCCATGCGCGGGTCGAGCAGCCACAGCTCGCGCAGCTCGTTGAAGTCCACCTCGAGCCCCTGCGCGATGTCGTAGAACTCGTTGCAGAACATCACCTTCGTCGCGAGGAACGCATTCTCCATGTACTTGGCGAGCTCGGCCGTCTTCGCGTCCGTCTGCTGGATCACGGTGTCCGAGCTGAGTGCGCGCTTGTAGAGGTCGTGCACCGGCACCGTCCACGCGCGCGGCCCGCCGAGGATCGCCCAGCGGATGTCGCGCACATCGGCGTAGGGATGATCGGGCGTCTCGCCGGGGCCGTACTCGGGCTGGAACACGATCCGCTTCCCCGTCGCCGCCGCGAGGCGATCCGACGTGCCCGGGGGCACCGTCGACCGCAACACGATCGTCTCGCAGGTGACCCAGCCCACGACATCCTCGACGACCGAGGTGTCACACCGACCGTCGTGCGTGCTCGGCGTGGGCACGCAGACGAAGGCGAACCGGCAGGCATTCACCTCATCGCGCGTGCCGAGGCCGAGCGGCTCGTCGTACAGGACGGCGTCCGGGAAGAGCGTCTGCATCGCACGGCCCACCGCGCCAACGCCGATGATCGCGACCGAGTTGGCAGACATTGGACTCCCCCGCGCTCCCGCGCTACGTCGACTCGACGCGAAAGATCTCGACGGTGCGCGCGATGCCGTCTTCTAGCGACACCTGCGGCGTCCACCCCCACACCTCGCGCGCCTTCGCGCTGTCGAGGGCAATGCGGCGGATGTCGCCCGCGCGTTCCGGCCCCATCACGGGCGCACGCTCGTAGGCGCAGTTCTGCGCCAGCAGGTCGAAGATGCGGCGCGTGCTCGTCTCGACGCCCGTGCCGATGACGCACATCTCGCCGGTCGGGGCCTCGGCGGCGCGCACCTGCGCCTCCACCACGTCGTCCACGTACACGTAGTCGCGCTTGTCCTCGCCCGTGCCGAAGATCGTGACGGGCTCACCGCGCAACATGCGCTGCGCGAAGATCGCCACCACGCCTGCCTCGCCGTGCGGGTCCTGATACGGGCCGTACACGTTCGCCGGGCGCACGCTCGCGACCGTCATGCCGGTCTCCCATTCCACGATCTGCAGGTACTTCTCCGCGGAGGCCTTCGACGCGCCGTAGTACGAGCGCGGCTCGACCGGCGTGTCGTCACCCGCGGGCACGATCTCCGGCGCGCCGAACATCGCGCCACCGGACGAGGTGAACACGAAACGCCGCGCACCTGCCTCGGCTGCCGCGCGCGCGAGGTTCAGCGAGGCGATGACGTTCGTCTCGATATCGAGCCGCGGCTCGCGCATCGACACGGAGACGGATGCCTGCGCGGCGAGGTGGTAGACGACCTCGGGCTTCGCCTCCGCGACGACGCGCACCACGCCCTCGTCGTCACGGAGGTCGAGGCGCACGTCTCGCCAGCCCTCGACGCTGCGCCGCGGCTCTGCGATGTCGACACCGGTGACCTCGTGACCCGCGGCGGCGAGCCGCCGGACGAGGTGCCCCGCGATGAACCCAGAGGTCCCGGTAACGAGAACGCGCATCGATGCTCCTAGCGGATCTTCATGACGACGAAGTCGTCGGCGGGAGACGACGGTTCAGCGTTTCACGAACGGCTGCGACAGGGAACAGCCCGGAGGGCGTACGGGAGATGCCCGCGTTCAACCGTGCCACATCGTACCGCGCCGCTCCGGATGATCGACGGGAGACGGCGCCTCGATGGTCAAGTGGGACTGGAGGCGCTACGGTGCGCGCGTCGAGCAGGCGCGGCGGCCCGCCAGCAGAGGGAGTCCCGATGATTGACCGACTGTTCATCGCGTCGTCACCCGCCGAAGTCGGCATCGACGAAAGTCGCCTGCAACGGCTGCACGAGTACATCGAAGAGGAGATCGCGAACGGCCTGCCGAGCGCTCAGCTCGCGCTCGGTCGCCACGGTCGCATCGCCAGCCTGCGCACCTGGGGCGAGGTGACGGCGAACGGCAAGCGCGTGCCTGCCACGAACGAGCACCTGTACTGCCTGTTCTCAGCGACCAAGGGCGTGGTCGGCGTCGCGATGTGGGCGCTGATCGAGGACGGCCTGCTCCGCCTCGACGAGCGGGTGAGCGAGATCATCCCGGAGTTCGTGGGACACGGCAAAGACGAGATCACCGTGCTTCAACTGCTGACGTTCACAGGCGGCTTCCCGCTGGCGCCGCTCCATCCTCGACTGTGGGGGGATCGCGCCGGGCGGGTCGCGAGGATGGCGGGGTGGTGGCTCAACTGGGAGCCGGGCTCGAAGTACGAGTACCACCCGACGACAGCGCACTGGGTGATGGTCGAGATCATCGAGCGCAGGACGGGTGTCGACTTCCGCGAGTGGATCCCGCAGCGCGTCACGCGCCCAATGGGCGTCCCTGAGCTCTTCGTCGGGATGCCGGACGAGTTCCACGCGCGCGCCGCGGACGTGGAGTACGCGGGGTACGTGGACGCGCCGGATGCGGCTGGTGGTGCGGGTGGCAGCTCCGAGACGCGTCTCAGCTCCAACCGGTCGGAGCAGCGTCGAGCAGGCTCGCCGGGCTCCGGCGGCTGGGGCGGCGCGGGCGAACTCGCGCTGTTCTACCAGCGCCTCGTCTGCCCCGAGGAATCCGGCGCCTACGCCGTCATCCGCCCCGAGACGATCGCGATGGCGACACGCGTCCACACGCTGCCCCACCATCTGACCGAACGAGGCACCCCCGCCAACCGAGGGCTGAGCGTATCGATCGCCGGCGACCATGGCGTGGAGCTCGGCTTCGGCGAGCACGCCTCACCTCGAGCGTTCGGGCACGCGGGGGCAGGTGGCCAGATCGCGTGGGGCGATCCCTCGACGGGGCTCTCCGTCGGCTTCGTCACCAACGGTTTCTCGCCGAACGAGCGCATCTCCGCGCGCACCCGCGCGATCGGCACGCTGGCGGCGGAGTGCGTGATCTAGCGCCCTTCGATGTGTACTCGGGGCGCTTGCGCCGGACAGGGCGCGTCACTCGGCGTCGCGAATGGCGTCGAGGTGGCAGCGCGAGGCGGCCCACCCCTGCCCCTCGTGCTTTCGGGGAGAACGGCGCTTCGCGCGGGGCACGGGAGGGGTTCAGAGAAAAGAGGAACCAAATGTGAGGAGCTGCGCCCCTCACACTCCCGGCGGACTCTGTCCGGCCTCGGTCGTTTATCAAGAAGCGAGCCACTCCAGAAGCCGAGATGCGAAGCATCCTCGGTCTGAGTGGGAGCGCGAGGGCGATAGCCCTCGCCATTCATCCCCCTTCCCGCGCAGGGAAGGGGGCAGGGGGATGGGCCGCGCCGCGGTTGCACCTCGATCGGTGCTCGCTACGCCGAGGGCGTCACGCCCCCGTCGGCCGTGCCGCCTCGAGCGCTACTTCTCGAGCGACTTCTCGTAGGAGCGGACCGCGAGCGGGGCGCAGACGACGATGATGCCGACGATCCAGATGATGGTGTAGGCGATCGGATGCGCGATGGACCACGGATCGCCCGGCATCGTTGGCGTGTTGGGATTGCCGAACAGGATGCGCGCGGCATCGGCCAGCGTCGTCACCGGGTTCCACTCCGCGATCACGCGAAGGATGCCCGGCATCGTGCTGGTCGGGACGAACGTGCTCGCCATGAACGTCAGCGGGAACAGCACCGTGAAGCCGACCCCCGTGACGCCCTCCGGCGAAGGAATCGCGCTGCCCAGCAGGATGCCCACCCAGATCATCGCGAATGAAAACCCCATCAACAGCCCGTAGCCCAGCACCGCGTCACCGATGCCCGAGCGAATGCGCCACCCGATGATGAGGCCGCAGAGGGACATCAGGATAATCGGCAGCATCGCCTTCATCAGGTTCGTGAGCGCGTGCCCGCTGAGCACCGCGCCGCGCGCGATCGGGAGCGATCGGAAGCGGTCGATCGCCTGGTTCTTGCGGTCGTTCGCCAGCGTCAGGGCCACGCCAAACGCCGTGAACACCACGGTCTGCGCGAAGATGCCGCCCATCAGGAACTCGCGGTACTGGCCGCCGCCGGGCACGGAGATCGCACCCCCGAAGACGTAGGCGAACAGCAGCACGAACATCACCGGCTGGATCGTCGCGTCGGTGAGCTGCTCCGGTTGGCGGCGCATGTGCACCAGACCACGCTTCGCGATGACCCACGTGTCGTGCAGCAATCCCCGTGAGCGCGGCGGCTCTGCGGCGTGATCGATCATCGGTCGAGTGGTAGTCATGAACGAACCCCTTCCGGGGACGCCTCGACGGGTTCGTCGTAGGCGGGTGAGTTGGTGAGCGCGATGAACACCTCGTCCAGCGTCGGCTGGCGGATGCTCAGGTCCTCGACGGCGATGCCCGCCGAGGACAGCGCGGTGGCGACCTGGACCAGGGTGTCGACACCGTTGGATGCGGCCGCGACGACGCTGCGGATGCCCGCGTCCACCGTGACCTTCGCGCCGGTCACCTGAGCCAACAGGCGTTCCGCTTCCGGCAGCCGGGCCGCATCGACGAGGACGACCTGCACGTGGTCGCCACCGAGCTCGCGCTTCAGCGTCCGTGCATCGCCGCGCGCAATGATGCGACCCTGGTCGATCACGATGATGTCGTCCGCGAGCCGCTCCGCCTCGTCGAGGTACTGCGTGGTGAGCAGGACGGTCGTGCCGCGCTCGACGAGCGTGTCGAGGACGCCCCACAGCTCGTTGCGCGCGCGGGGGTCGAGGCCGGTGGTCGGCTCGTCGAGGAAGAGCACGGACGGGTGCGCGACCATCGTCGCGCCCAGGTCGAGGCGGCGACGCATGCCCCCGGAGTAGGTGGACACGCGCCGATCCGCGGCGTCGAGCAGCGAAAATTCGCCGAGGAGCTGTTCCGCGCGGGTAGACGCCTCGGCGCGGGACATCTGGTGCAGTTCGCCGAGCATGACCAGGTTCTCGCGGCCCGTGAGCAGCGGGTCCACGGTCGCGTCCTGCGCGGCGAGGCCGATGCGGCGGCGCACCTCGTGGCCCTGTGTCCGCACGTCGAAGCCCGCGACCGTCGCTTCGCCTTCGGTCGCTTCGGACAGCGTGGCGAGGATGCGCACGGCGGTGGTCTTCCCGGCGCCGTTCGGTCCCAGGATGGCGGTCACCGTGCCCGTCTTCACCTCGAAGTCCACGCCCGCGAGCGCGACCTTCTCTCCGAAGCGTTTCACGAGACCGCGCGCGTACACGGCGTGTTCGTTGTCCATGATGGATCCTTGTAGCGCGGTCGCGCCGAAATACGCGGCGCGAAGGTGCAGCGGTTGGCGCTGGCCTAGTGCGTGTAGATGCGTGTTGCGTGACATCGAGCGTACATGCGGGACGCACGAGCTCACTACCCTCCAGTGTCACTCCGGGGTTGCGATTGTGAACACCCACTCGCCTATGCGAGGTCTCGTCTCCTAGACGGCGACAGCCTCGCGGATGAATGACGAGGGCTTCGCCCGCGTGCTCCCCCGGGGATGAACGGCGCGTGCCGTGCGTTCGCTGCAGACAGCGCGGGCCTCACCCGGGCCGGGGTCGCGGGGTCGGCGTAGGCGTCTGCTGGATCCCAGCCGCGGCGGGCGGGGGCGATTCTGCCAGCGGACGTGCGAGGTGCATCATTCCGGCGCCCTCCTCCTGCGCAAACGGGAGAAGGCGCGGGGTGAGGGCGCGCCACGCACCTCGACGCCGCGGGCGCGTCGAGGCGGGGCGAACCGACGAGGCGCTACTTGGGCGGCTCGGCGACAAAGACGGGGATCTGGCGGCTGGTGCGCGTCTGGTACTCGGCGTACGGGGGGTAGGCCTCTACGGCGAGGTCCCAGAGGCGCGTGCGTTCTGCCGGATCGCTGACCTCGCGGACGCGCATCGGGGCGACCTCGGCCAGGTCGCGCAGCTCGACGTCCGGCTGGGCGCGCAGGTTGTAGACCCAGCCGGGGTTCTCGGGCGCTCCGCCCTTCGAGCCGACGAGGACGTAGCTGTCGCCATCCTTGACGCGCATCAGCGGCGTCTTGCGGACGCCGCCGCTCTTCACGCCCGTGTTCGTCACGATGATCACGGGCATGCCGGTGTCACGAAGCGTGTTGCCCTCGGCACCGTTCGTGCGCTCGTAGAGCTCGACCTGGTCGCGCACCCACTCGGCGGCGCTGGGGATGTAGTCGGGCATGGGAGTCCTCCTGGTGCGATGGGGCGGTCGAGGCGATTCAGACGCTGATTGCACTCGCCGCGGGTCGTGTTCAGTATGACGCGCAGCGCCGGAACTGCGAGCATCGCCGCCCGCGACCGGTACGTCGAGGAGGACGCCGATGGACTGGAACGACACGCCGACACAGACCGCCTTCCGCCAGGAAGTGCGCGAGTTCATCCAGCAGCGTCTCCCGAACCGCTACCGCCCGAACGCGGACGGCGTCCCCGCAAAGGGCATCTGGGAAGAGGATCGCGCTCTCGGTACGGACGAGGAGAAGCGTGCCTCGGCCGACTGGGTTGCCGCACTGCGCGAGCGCCACTGGATCGCCCCCGCGTGGCCGAAGGAGTACGGCGGCGCCGGCCTCACGCCGATGGAGCAGTTCCTCTTCAAGCTCGAGATGACGGAGGCCGAGGTGCCCTCGGGCCTGCCGATGGCCGTCGGGATGCTCGGCCCCACGCTGATGGTCCACGGCACGGAGGAGCAGCGGCAGGAGCACCTGCCGAAGATCCTCAGCGGCGAGGTCGTCTGGGCGCAGGGCTACTCCGAGCCGGGTGCGGGCTCCGACCTCGCCTCGCTGACCACGCGCGCGACCCGCGACGGCGACGAGTACGTGGTCAACGGACAGAAGATCTGGACGTCCTACGCGCACGTCGCCGACTGGCTGTTCGTCCTCGTGCGCACCGACCCCGACGCCGTGAAGCATCGCGGGATCTCGTTCCTCCTCATGCCGCGGGACACGCCCGGGCTGTCCGTGCGCCCGCTGGTGAACGCCGCGTTCGAGCACCACCTGAACGAGACGTTCTTCGATGACGTGCGCGTCCCCGTCCGCAACCGCGTCGGCGAGGAGAACCGCGGCTGGTACGTCGCAATGACGTTGCTCGACCACGAGCGGTCGAACGTCACCACCGCCGTGCAGACGAAGCGGACGATCAACCGCCTGATCGAGTACGCAAACGGCAAGGGCAAGGAGCAGTCGAGGATCGACCGCCTGTCCTCGATCCGCACGGCGATCGCCGACCGCTTCATCGAGGCGGAGGTGATGTTCAACTTCTCGCTGCGCATCATCTCCATGCAGGTGCGCGGCCTGATCCCGAACTACGAAGCCTCGGTCAGCAAGCTCTTCGGCTCGGAGCTGACGCAGAGCCTGGCGAACACGGGCGTCCGCGCGTTCGGCCTGTACGGCCAGGTGTGGGATCCCGAGCACCCTCGCGCGCCGCTGAACGCCGAGCACGTCTACTCCTACGTGAACTCGATCCCTCGCACGATCGCCGCCGGTTCGTCCGAGATCCAGCGCGGCATCATCGCCACGCGCGGTCTGGGTCTGCCGAGGGGATAGCACCGGGAGCGGGAGTTGAGAACGAGAAGGGGCGGCCGCTGGCCGCCCCTTCTGCGTGTGGCGTGGAGGGGGCGCTACTTCTTCAGCACGTCCGGGTTCTGCACGAAGATGGGTTCGCCCTTCGCGAAGGCGACGACGTGGTCGACGCAGCCCGCATACATCGTCTCGTAGCGGTCGCGGGTGACGTAGCCGAGGTGCGGCGTCGCGACCACATTGTCCATGTGCAGCAGCGGGTGATCGGCGTTGACCACCGGCTCCTCCTCGAACACGTCGACGGCGGCGAAGCCGGGGCGGCCGGCCTTCAGCGACGACTCCAGCGCACCCTCGGCGATCAGGCCAGCGCGGCTGGTGTTCACGACGAGCGCGTCCGCCTTCATGCGGCCGAGATCCTCGGCGGTCACGATGCCACGCGTCGAAACGTTGAGCGGCAGGTGGATCGAGATGATGTCGGAGTCCTCGAAGAACGCCTCGCGGCTCTTCGCCACCTCGTACCCGAGTTCTTCGGCGTGGCGGAGCGAGGCGTCACGGCCCCAGCAGAGGACGCGCATGCCGAACGCCTTCCCGGCGGCCGCGACCACGCTGCCGATGTTGCCGAGCGCGTAGATGCCGAGCGTCCGCCCGTAGAGGCTGATGCCGTTGGTGGTCTGCCACTTGCCCTGCTTGAGCGCGTCCACCTCGAACGGGATGTGCCGCACGGACGCGAGGATCAGCGCCCACGTCAGCTCCGCCGTGTCGTTCGGCAGACCCCGGGCGTTGCTGCCGGCGCTCACCACGATGCCGTGCTCCGTGCACGCCTCGAGGTCGATGTGTGCCGTGCCGGTGGTCTGCGCGATCAGCTTGAGGTCGGGCAGCCGCTCGATGAGCGCGCGCGGGAAGAACGTCCGCTGCTGGGTGAGCACCACCGCATCGAATCCCTGGAGCTTCGCTACGAGGCGATCCGTGTCGCGCTCCGGCTCGGGGAAGACCGTGACTTCGTGGCCCTTGAGCAGCGGGTAGGCCGCCATCTCCGTGAACGTGTTCTGGTAGTCGTCGATCACTGCAACCTTCACGGTCGCTCCTCGTCTAACGCAGTCCTGTCGTGCCGTCTGGTGGGGCGCATTGTAGAGTGTCCGCGCCACACCGCCGCCGCCGTCCGAAGAGGATATGCATGACACGACTCACCCCCATCGTCACCCGCGAGCAGGTCGAGGCCGGCGGCGAGGAGGCGTTCGACCGCGTCATCGCCTCCCGGGGACGCGTGAACGCACCGGCCTCGATGCTGATGTACGTGCCGGAGGTATCCGCGATCTCGACGGCGATGAGCGACGCCGTGCGCTTCGGCGCGAAGACGCTGACCGAAGGCGACGTGGAGCTGGCGATCCTCTGCACCGGCCGCGAGTTCGACATCCCCTACATCTGGGGCCAGCACGTCGAGCTCGCCGTGACGAAGGGCGTGGATCGCGCGGTGATCGACGCCCTCGGCAACCTTGAACCGATCCCATCGACCACGACGCGGCACACGCTGATCACGCGCTTCGCGCACGCCGTGATTCGCGACCACCTCGTACCGGATGAGCTGTTCGAGGCGGTGCGTGCCGAGTTCGGTGAGCGCGGACTGATGGAGATCGTCTCGGTCTTCGGGCATGTCATGACGAGCGGCTGCGCACTCATCGCGACCGACTACGCCCCGGAGTCGGGCGCGCCGATTCTGCCGCCGCGCAAGGCCTGATCTAGCTGGCCGGCGCGCCGAGGAAGCGCGCGATGCCGCGCGCGATCGCGTAGCGCGTCGGTTCGTCCCTCAGAAGCGCGGCGTCGTCCGGGTTGCTGACGTACAGCAACTCGAGCAGCGCCCCCGGCATCTGCGTCGCGCTGGTGCGCCAGACAGGCGCATCCGGGTGCATGCCGACCACGGCCGGGTCGACGCCGCAATCGAGGAGCTCCCCACGCGGAACCTCCCGCTCCGGGCCGATCACGAACATCGGCGTACCCCGTCCGGCAGCGTCCACCAACTGCGCGTCGTCCATCGCCTCGCGTGGCCGGATCGGGTATCCCCGCGCCTGCAGCGCCGTGTTCACGCCCTCGATGCACAGCGCCGCGAGACGTTGGCTCTCCGCAGCGAACGGTCGGAGGCTCGTGTACCACACGTCGGCCCCGCGCACGCTGCTATCGGTGTTCGAGTTCGAATGGATCGAGACGAACACGTCCGCACGCGCTGAATTCGCGATGCTAACGCGCGACTGCAGGTCGATGAACGTAGCCATCGCGCCGTTCGCCTCGGGCGGAACGTCTCGCGGGCGCACCGCGGAGTACCGCGTCAGCACCACTCGCGCGCCGCGTGCCTCGAGGATCGTGCTCACGCGCTGCGCCAGGTCGAGATTGGAGTCGCGCTCGACCACGCCGTTCGCCGCGGTGCCCGGTTCGTCGCCGCCGTGGCCCGAATCGAGGACGATCGTGCGCCCGTTGAGATCGCCTCCCGCGGCGAAGTTCGCACCGACCATCACGCCGCCGAGCCCACCGAGAATCGCGAGCCCTGCGATGATCGAGAACAGCGGGTGCCCCGCGAAGAACGCACGGCTGCGTCGCAAAGCGGTCACCCGTGATCCCTCCCGTGCCGGGACGCACTTCGCGCCGCGACCGACGTCAGTCCTCGGCCCCACGGTGCCGCGGTCATGCTCATCGTTCAGCGCCTTAAGACGCGCCCGGCGATATGTAAACGGGGACTCTTGCGAGTCCCCGTCTGGGCTGGGGCTATGTGCCAGATGGCCTAGCCGACGTCGAGGTGCTCGTCGGTAGATCGCGTAGTTCGCGTTGTTGCGAACGGCGCGAAGCTCGTCCAGAACAGCATCGACAGCACAGTGCCGACGATACCCACGATGAGCAGGATCAGCCCGACGGTGTAGAGGCTGATCCCCGATACCGACACATTGACCGCGAACATGAGGATCGCGCCGACGGCGATCAGGAAGAGACTGGTTCCGAGTGCTGGCATGATGTCCTCCTACAGCACGAACAGCATCTTCCTTTGCGTGCACGCAACCATTGCGCGAACGCCCGCCGTTCGTTGCAAGCTTGTAGCAGTCCACCGGGCACACGGGGGACTAGCGGAAGCGATCGGGGTAGAACAGCCGCGCGATAACCTCGAGCGCATCGACGATGCGCGGGCCGGGGCGGCTAGCGATGTCGCCATCGAGGACATGGACCCGGCCGTTGACCACGGCGGAGATCCCGGCCCACCCGGGCCGGGCGCCGACGATCGCAGCGTCGAGCTTTGCCGCACCCGCATCCGTCAGCAAGATGACCTCCGGGTCCGCCGCGAGCAGCGCCTCGTTCGAGAGCTGCGGGAACGGCGTCCTCGTCGTAGCGACATTCCGCCCTTTCAGGGTCGTCAGCAACGAGCCGATGAAGGAGTTCGGGCCGGCGGTGTGGAGCGATGGCGACAGTTCATAGAACACCACCGGCCCTGTCGCCACATCCGCGATCCGTGAACGGACCGCCTCGACGCGCGCGCGCAGTGCGCCTACCACCGCGGCCGCTCGCTCGCCGTCGCCGGTCGCGTTGGCGACGAGCAGCATGTGCTCGAATACCCCGTCGAGAGTCGGCGGCTCGCCGATGTACAGCACCGGGACGCCCAGGTCGCGGAAGCGCTGGACCTGGTCGCGCTGGCGGCCGGACATGAGCACTAGGTCGGGGCGCAGCGCGATCACCTGCTCCGGACTCGGCCGGGAGTAGTCGACCCGCGTGAGCGAGCGTGTGCTATCCAGCGGAAAGTCCGAGAACTGGTCGACGGCGATCACGCGCGAGCCGGCGCCGATCGCGAAGAGCG
Organism: Dehalococcoides mccartyi; assembly: GCA_945888895.1. Lineage (GTDB taxonomy): Bacteria > Chloroflexota > Dehalococcoidia > UBA2979 > UBA2979 > SHYQ01. Next base: position 23,152 of record CAMDAY010000005.1, read on the forward strand.
TCTCCGTCGCCCCCGGCGACATGGACACGATGCGCTGCGGCTGTGCGGCCAGGGTCAGCTGCTGCTTCGACGCGTCGGTGAGCGTCCGCGGATACACCGGCGGTACCACCGTCGGCGTCGCGACCGCGCTGGGCGTAGAGGTCGTCGCGGGTTGCGGGCGATCCTGGCACCCCACGAGGATCGCGGCAGCCAGCACCAGCAATGCGAACGAGGAGATTCGGCGGATCAGGGCAGCACCTCATATGACGCGCCGAGCCACGATGCGATCTGCCGCACGCGTCCGAGGCGTGTCGGCCCGACCTCGGTATCCAGCACCATGGACGTGGTCGCCACCATCGCCACATCGTACGCGGCATCGCGGGCTGATTCGCGCGTGCGCCCGTCTGTGACCAGCACGAGCAGGCTCGACTCGCCCGGCCGCCCGAGGCGTGCTCGGCGCAGCAGGGTGGCCGCGCCGTGCAGCGCGGCAGCCAGCGGAGTGCCGCCGCCGGTCGGGAGATCCTCGATCGCGGCGCGCGCGGAGGCGATGCTGCGACCGGGCGGCACAAGCAGTTCGGCACGCCCCCCGCGGAAGACCTGCACCGCAACGCGGTCGCGCGCGACGTACACCCGCTCAAGGATGGAGCGTAGCCCGGCCTTCGTGCGCGCCATTCGCTCATGCGCGCCCATCGACCCGCTACCGTCTACGACCAGCAGCACGAGGCGGCTCGATGTCGCCCGTCGTCGATGCATGCGTGCGCTGTCCGCCTCGATGCGCACCGGGTGCACACCGCGACGGGTTGCCTCGACGACACTCGGCACGAGAGCGAGGTCGCGCGAACGACCGTCCCAGCGCTGCACGCCGACCCGTCGCCCTCGCGGCGCCTCATCGAGGCCGCCGCGCGCGCCGGGATGTCGCGCGGGCGCGGCATCCGGCAGCGCCACGGTGAGCTGTTCGTCCGCGCTTGGCGTGCGCACCTGTCCGGACGCGCCGTCCTCGTCACCTCGGGTATCCGGTGCGTCAGCGCCGGGGCCCCCGGGGTCCGAGGGCGGCGGCGATGTCGCCCCCATTCCGCCCGCTTCGCCTTCGTCGCCAGACGACTCGTCCGAGAACGGTCGGCGCGCCTCGATCATCGAGGGAACGTCGGGCGGCAGTGGGCTGCCGGGACGCGGGGCGTGCTGGCGGTGCGGCAGCACGAGAAGTGCGGCGTCGAGGATGTCGGTCTCGGTGACCTCGATGCGGCCTGCCAGCGCCGCCAGCGCCGTCGAGGCGCGGTGCAGCGTGATGTCGGCGCGCAGACCGTCCGCGCGCGCCTCGATGCATAGGTCGACGATGAGCTGGAGCATCGCCTCGGGCATCGTGACGTGCGGCGCGGCAGCGCGCGCGGCGGCGATCGAGGCGCGCAGCACGTCCTCTTGTCCTGCGAACCGTCCGAGCAGCGCGCGTGGGTCGGCATCGAACGCGATGCGACGACGGACGACCTCGGCGCGAACGGCGGCATCGACCGGCGTGCGCACGTCCACGACCAGGCCGAAGCGGTCCAGGAGCTGCGGGCGCAGCTCGCCCTCCTCGGGGTTCATCGTGCCGACGAGGACGAAGCGCGCGGGATGCGAGACGGACGTGCCGTCACGCTCGACCACGTTCACACCCGATGCGGCGACGTCCAGCAACAAGTCGACGAGGTGGTCCGGCAGCAGGTTCACTTCATCGACGTAGAGCACACCGCGGTGCGCCGTACCGACGAGGCCCGCCTCGAACCGCCGTTCGCCCGAGGACAGTGCGTGGCCGAGGTCGATCGTGCCCGCCACGCGGTCCTCGGTCGCACCGAGCGGGAGATCCACAACCCGCGGGGCACGCTCGACGATCGCGCCGGCGTCGTTGCAGATCGCGCACGGGCCGTCCTCGGAGTCGCACTGCACGGGGCAGCCCTCGCGCGTGCGGATCGGCGGCAGCAGGGTCGCCAGCGCGCGCACCACGGTGCTCTTCGCCGTGCCCCGGTCGCCACGGATGAGCACGCCGCCGACGCGCGGATCGACGAGGTTCAAGAGCAGCGCGCGCTTCAGGTCGTCGTTGCCGACGATCGCGGTGAACGGGAACGGCGGCACACGCTCACTCGTCACGCGTACCCCGCCCCTCGACATCCGCCTCGGCTGCCAGCAGCTGATCCTCGAGCGCCGCGCGCATCTCCGCGGTGGGCTGCTTCCACATGCCGCGATCGATCGCCTCGAGGAGCTTCGTGGCGATGTCGGTCGCGGCCCACGGGTTGCTCGCGCGCAGGAACAAATGCATCGTCGCGTCGAGGGCGTACGTCTGCGCGATCGCCTCGTACATCCAGTCGTCGAGGATCTGCGCCGTGGCGTCGTAACCGAA
>CAMDAY010000006.1 GCA_945888895.1 Dehalococcoides mccartyi
GCTGGATCAGCGCATCAGCGTCGCGGGCGAGGTCGTCGAAGGTGAACGGCGTCAAGTCGTACTCGGACAGCCCCTCGCAGCGACGGTGGTAGTCGATGACCTGCACGGCCTCGCCGAAGATCGCCGTGCTCGGCCGGGCCACCTCGACGCCGACCGAGCTGGTGATGCCTCCGTAGCCGCCGCGGAAGTACAGCAGCGGCGCGCCCTCGCCGTGTACCTCGTAGTACGTATCGATGCCATTGATCGTGACGCGCGGCATGGTGCCTCCGAACTCGACAGGACTACGAGACGCTGTAGTACGAGCCGATCCGCTCGTTCGGCGTCCCGTTGCCCCACGGCCCGACCACCTTGTCGTACCCGCCGATGTTCGGCTGCAGCATCGACTTTGACGGCGGGATGTAGAGCTGGATCATCGTCTGCCACTCGTTGACGTACTTCTGCTGGAACTGCTCGACGAGCTCCTTGCGGCCCTCGGGCTTCAGCTCGTTCTGGAGCTTCTCGATGAGCGCGTCCGCCTCGGCATTCTCGAAGCGACCGTAGTTGCGGCTGCCCTTGCTGTGGTACTGCGAGTACGCCTCCTGCGCGATGTCCGGGATCGCGACGATCGAGTACGCCACGATCTGGAACGTGCCCTCGTTCTGCAGCTTCGCGAAGGACGCGAAGTCCGTGGTCGGCTTCATCGTGACCTTCATGCCCGCGAAGACCTTCTGCATCTGTCCCTGGAACCGCAGGCAGTTCTCCCGGAACGCGTCGCTGGACGGCGATCCGCTGGGCAGCATGAGGTCGAACGCCATGCCGTCGCCGTTGGCGCGGCCCGCGGCGGCCATCAGCTTGTGGGCCTCATCGCGGTCCTTCGCCTTTGTCGCCGGGTTGTAGCCCGGCAGCGTCTTCACCTTGTCCTCGTTCCACGCCTCCTTGAAGTTCGGGTGGAACGCCGACATGTACGCCCAACCGGGGCCGTAGTACCCGTCGCCGATCTCGCCGTAGTCGAGCGAGAGCTGCATCGCCTTGCGGATGCGGATGTCGAGGAACGGCCCGGTCTTCATGTTGAAGCGCAGGTTGTGCCAGTTCGATCCCGGCACCGAGTACGTCAGCACGTCGGGCCGAGCCCCCTTGGCCGTCTTCTCGTCCTGAAGGTTGGGGCTCGGGAACGTCGTGAACTGCTTGCTGATAAACCCGGCGAGGCGCGCCGCGCGGTCGGGCACCACCTGGCGCGTGAACTTGTCGAAGTAGGGCTGATCCTTCTTGTAGTAGGCCTCGTGCCGCGTGAACTGCTCGCGGACGCCCTCCTGCCAGTTCTCGACCTGGAAGGCGCCGATGCCGGCAAACTTGTTGGGGTCCTTGAAGCCGACCTCCACGATGCCCTTCGGCATGAGCACGTTGCGGTACTCCGCGAGGCCGGTGAGGAAGGCGAACGACGGCTTGCTGAGCTTGACTCGCACCGTGGACTTGTCCACGACCTCCGCCGCGGTCATCCCGGGCAGTGAGTCGGCGCGCGGGAACGCGGTCTTCTTCAGTCCCTCGGCCTCGGCGGTGTTCCCGACCATCCGGTTCATGTTGAACGCGAGGTCTTCGGCATCGAACTCGCGGCCGTTCCACGGCGCCTTGTTGTGGATCTTCACGCCCTTGCGCACATGCAGGATGAACGTCGTGGTGTCCGGCGATTCCCACTTCTCGACGATGTTCGGCTGGACCGTCGCTTCCCACGGGTCGAGGGCCAGCGCGCGCTCGCTGATCTGCTGCCAGATCGACTGGTTCGTAGCGGTGTTCATGTCCTGCTGCGGCGAGGTCTCCGCGATCGACTCCGACCACGTCCCACCACGCTTGGGCGCGCCCTGGACCACGGGCACCCCCGCGCGCCCCGACGCCGGCTGGCTCGCCGGTGCCGCCGAGGTGGCCGCGGCCTGCGGCGCGTTCTGCGTGACGGACTTCTTCGGCGCACTGCTGCATCCGATCAGGGCCGCGCCCGCGAGGCCCCCGCCGAGCATGGCGCCCCGACGCAACAGCGCCCGTCGGCTGGTTCGATCGTTCGAGAACATGGTGGAATCCCCTCCGGGTGGACGTCCGCCACTCAGTCATGGAGTGGCGGCATGGTCGCACGAAGCCTATGACGCCTGTATTGTTTGTCAAACATCAAGGAAATGTCGTCGAGATCCGTGCGGCACCCCGGGCCGGCGCGAGCCCCCGATTAGTCCGTCTGCGGAGCGGGTCGCGCGAGGCAGCGCTCGCGGCGAGCGAACTGGTGCTCCACCCCGCAACGACCGCCGTGACCGGCGACGGCCACCGCTCCACCCGACGCATCCGCCCCCGCGCAAGGTAGCCTCGACCGCCCTGCCTCACTGCTCCCCGTCTCGACCCGCGCGCTATGATGCCGCCCGCGCCGCCTCGATCGAGGTGGCCAGCGGAAAGGCCGGGGATCATGCGCGGAGTTGGCGTCGTCGAGTTCGGTGGGCCCGAGGTGCTGCGGATCATCGACCTGCCGGAGACCCACGCCGGCCCCGGCGAGGTGCGCGTGCGCATCCATGCCGCGACGGTGAACCCCACGGACACCTACCTGCGCAACGGCTCGCGTGCCGAGGCGTTCAAGGCGGCCGGCGTGCCGCCCCCCTACATCCCCGGGATGGACGCCGCCGGCGTGATCGACGAGGTCGGGCCGGGCACTTCGACCGACCTCAAGGTCGGCGACGCCGTGATCGCGATGGTCGTGCCGACGGCGGATCACGGCGCGTACCGCGAGAGCATCGTCCTCGCGGCGGACGCGGTGACGATGGCGCCCGCCGGCTCGACGCTCGTGGAGGCGGCAACGCTGCCGATGAATGGGCTGACGGCGCGCCAGTCGCTCGACCAGCTCGCGCTCAAGCCGGGGCAGACGATCGCCGTCACGGGCGCCGCGGGCTGCTACGGCGGTTATGTCGTTCAGTTGGCGAAGGCGGATGGCCTCCGCGTGATCGCGGACGCGGCTCCGGCCGACGAGGAGCTCGTGCGATCGTTGGGCGCGGACATCGTGGTGCCGCGCGGGCCAGACGTCGCGGAGCAGATCCGGAAGGTCGCTCCGGACGGTGTGGACGGCCTCGCGGACGGGTCCTTCCAGAGCGAGGCGGCGGTCGGCGCGGTGAAGGACGGCGGGGCGTTCGCCTCCGTGCGCGGCTGGGCAGGCGACGAGCGCGGGATCACGTTCCACCGGACCTCCGTGCGCGACTACGACCACCGCGCCGACCTCCTCGACGGCCTGCGCGCGCTGACGGAGGCGGGCCAGGTCACGCTGCGCGTCGCCGACACCTACACGCCCGAGCAGGCCGCCGAGGCACACCGCCGCCTTGAGGCACACGGCACGCGCGGCCGCCTCGTGCTGGTCTTCGAGTAGCCACACGGAGCGAACGATGATCACCGACGCGCAGGTTCACCTGTACGAAGTTGACACGCCGGAACGGCCGTGGCCGCGTGACGCCGACCGCGTCGGCGCACCGGCGAAGCACGCCGCCTCGTTCACCGCGGAGGAGATGATCGGCTCGATGGACGCGATCGGCGTCGACCGCGCCGTGGTCGTGCCGCCGGTGTGGGCGGGCGAGGACAACGGGTACGCCCTGTCCGCTGCCACGCGCTACGAGGGGCGCTTCGCGGTGATGGGTCGTCTCGACCCCTATGCGCCGGACAGCCCGGAGCGGCTGGAGCACTGGCTCGAGCATCCGCACATGTGCGGCATCCGCATGAGTGGGCGCTGGTACACGACGCCGACCGGCGTGGGCGCCGCCCTCGGCGACCCGCAGCTCGAGTGGTACTGGGCCGCATGCGAGCGCCTCGGCATCCCGATCGCGCTGCTGACGCGCCGGTTCTCGACAGACGTCGCGCGGATCGCAGAGCGGCACCCGGACCTAGCGTTGCTGATCGACCACCTCGGCACGGGTGACTCGCGCGTGCCGATGGAGCGCTTCGCCTCTCTCGACGACCTGATCGCGCTGGCGCGCTTCCCGCGCGTGTATGTGAAGCTCGGCACCGCGCCCGCGCGGTCGGACCAGGCGTTCCCGTTCGCGGACGTGCACCCGCACCTGCGCCGCGTGCACGAGGCGTTCGGCGCGCAGCGGATGCTGTGGGAGGCCGACATCACGCAACTGACGAAGCAGAACACGTACGCCGAGTGCCTGCGGCTGTGGCAGGAGGGCCTGCCGTTCCTCAGCGGCGACGATCGGGACTGGATCCTCGGTCGCACCGCCGCCGAGGTGCTGCGGTGGCCGGAGGCGTAGCCTCGACGGCTGCCGGGTAGACGACTACGCGCTGTCCTCGCGGAACGGGGAGCGCCGGAGACCGGAACCCCCACCCCAACCCTCCCCCGTACAGGGGGAGGGGGTCAGAGGGCAGAGGTAGAGGCACTACTCCGGGAGGCGGGTCGCCTGCCAGAGCACTTCCTGCCACTGGCCACCGCGCTTCGCCCAGAAACTGGTGCAGCGCGATTTGTGCGTGCCCTCGGTGCCGTCGGCGGCGCGCTGCGTCAGCGCCACTACGGCCGACACCACGCCCGCGTCGCCGAAGACCCGCACGTGCTGATCCTCCGACGCGAATCCGCGGTACGGGAGACCTCGTGCGATCACGGAGTCGACGAAGCTCGCGCGCGTGTCGATGCGGCCGGTGCTGTGGTAGTAGGTGATGTCCTCGGCCATGAGCCGCTCGAGTGCCGCGCGATCGCCCGCGATCGTCGCGTCGAAGCGTGCGCGCTGCGCTGTTGCCAGTTCTTGTTCGGCTGCGTTCATGGTGATGGTGCGTCCCCCGGATGTAATCCTTGATGCGTCCGAGGATGGTAGTCGTCCCGCGCAACGCCGAGGCGAGGCGTACACTCCGCGCGGATCGCCGCCGGGACGCCTCGACGGCGGGGAGGGTGAACACGCCATGGTCGCTTCCGCAACGTCGGGGACTCGCTACGAGCCGGTGATCGGCTGGCCGCTCGTGCCACACGGCATGTCGTTCAAGGAGGCCACCTCCGTAGGAGTCGGGCCGGACGGACGGACGCGTGTACGTCTTCAACCGCGGGCAGTGGCCCGTGATGATCTTCGACCCTGCGGGGAACCTCCTCGACACGTGGGGTGCGGGGCAGTTCGTACGGCCGCACGGGATCGCGTTCGACGGCGACGGCAACCTCTTCCTCACGGACGTCGGGCTGCACACGGTGCAGAAGCGCACGCCAGACGGCCGACTGTTGATGGAGATCGGCACACCCAGAATGCCCGCGCCGCTGCAGAGCGGGTTGCCATTCAACCAGCCGACGCAGGTGGCCGTGCATCCACGGGGCGACCTGTACATCACGGACGGGTACGGCAACTCCGCCGTCCACCACTACTCGGGCGAGGGGAAGCACCTCAAGTCGTGGGGGGCGCCAGGCGACGGGCCGGGCCAGTTCAGCCTGCCGCACGCGATCTGCTTCATCGGCGAAGACCAGATCCTCGTCGCGGACCGCGAGAACTTCCGCGTGCAGGTCTTCACCCTCGACGGGGCATTCGTGCGACAGATGCACATGCACAAGCCGCAGGCGCTGTTCGCCGGGCGCGGCGACGACACGAACATCTACGTCGCCGAAGGCCGCGCCGTGCCGCTGATGGAGGCGGCCATGCGCACGGGACGGCGCGTGATCGTCCTCGACCGCGACCTGAACGAGGTACTCCGGCTGGGCAACGACACCGGCGGTGAGGCCCCCGACCAGTTCATCTCGCCGCACGGCATCTCCGTGGACGACGAGGGTTCGATCTACGTGGCGGAGGTTTCCTACACCGCGCTGGGATCGCGGCTGCCGGTGCCGCAGGAGGTCGTCAGCCTGCGCAAGTGGCGGCGCGTCGAGGGCGGGGCGACGAGCGGCGCGATGGCCGCGTCGGCCGTGCCGGGGTACCTCGCAGGCGTGCGCCTCGACGGGCCGGGCGCGCAGCCGCCGGTCGCGCGCTAGGGACGAGGCGGGAGTACGGGCGCCCCGGGCGCTACCGGGTAGTCCGTCGCGATCAGCGTGCAGCCGATCATCAGGTAGTAGCCGAGCAGCGCCGACAGCTCGATGACCCCGCGGTCACCGAGCTCGGTGCGGGTGTCCTCCAACACCGCGTCCTCCAGCGTGTGACGGCCGACGAGCGTGCGCGCGAACCTTGCGATGAGCGCATGGCGCGGCGCGGTGTTCGCCGGGAGCGGGTCGTCGGTGGCGACTGCCTCGATCAGCTCGGGCGAGACGCCGAGGTCGACAGCGAGCTTCGAGTGGGACGACCAGACGTAGGCGATGTCGAACTCGCGCGCGGCGACGCAGATCGCCAACTCCACGTCGGCGTCGGTCATCGAGGAGCCGAAGCGGAGCGCGTCGTTCATCGCGGTCGCGAGCGCGGAGACCTCGGGCAGCTACATCAGCATCGACTGCGGCGCGTTGATGCTGCCGCGCGAGGCGATCACGCGGTCGAACGCGTCCTCGCCGCCCGGCGGCACCTGCTCGCGCTTCGTGATCGGCGTCATGCGCGGCATCGGAGGTTCCTCGTACGGTGCGGCGGCCTCAAACGGGGCGTCGAGGCGCGCGCGCATCGTACGTCGGAGAGGCAGCCGAGCAAGGCGTATGATGCCGCCGTTCCTCGGCAGAACAGCTGAGAGCGCAGGGGGTGTGCGATGGCCGTCACCGGATTTGAGATCACCAGCCGGGAGCCATACGAGGGTGGCGCCGCCTTCGGCGATGCGGGCGCATACGAGCGCATCGAAGGCGTGCTGCACTTCGCCGTCGACCCGGTGCATGCGGCGAACGCGGGCATCGTGGACATCGAGCGGGCGGAACGCGGTGCGGACGGGCTCGTGCACTTCGACGCCGACCTGTCGCTGCTCCAGCCGGTGGACGGCACGAAGGCGAACAGTCGGCTGCTCGCCGATGTCGTGAACCGCGGCGGGCGCACGTGGGTGGGCTACAACCTCGCCGCGCGCGACAACATCGCCATCCAGCCGGGCGACGGCTTCCTGATGCGCCGAGGCTGGACGATCGCGGCGATCGGGTGGCAGTGGGACGTCATCCCCGGCAGCGGCCTCCTCGGCCTCCGCGCGCCCCAGGCACTGACGGACGGCGCGCCGACCGCTACTCCTCTCGAGGGCTGGATCAGCGTGACACACCAGCCGAACGCGAGGGTCGCGCAACTGCCGCTGTCCGATCGCATCCACCAGCCGTACACCGCGGCGAGCCTCGACCAGCCGGACGCGCGGATGCTCGTGCGGGACTACCCGGATGCGCCGCGCACGGAGATCGAGCGCGCCCGCTGGCGCTTCGCGCGCGTCGAGGGCGGACGCCAGGTGCCTGCCTCGACGCACGTCGTCCTCGACGGCGAGTTCGAGGCGGGGCGCTACTACGAAATCATCTACCGCACGAACACATGCCCGGTGGTGGGCACGGGGATCCTCGCGTTCCGCGACGCAGCCTCGTTCCTGCGCTATTCAGCGAGCGAGGAGAACCCGGCGCGGGGGCGGCTGACGCATGCGTTCGCCTTCGGCGTGTCGCAGTCAGGGCGCCTCCTGCGCTCGCTGCTGAAGGGCGGGTTCAACGCGGACGAGTCCGAGCGCATCGCTTACGACGGGTTCCACGTGCACATCGCCGGCGGGCGCATGGGGGAGTTCAACCAGCGGTTCGGACAGCCCTCGCTGACCGCGCCGTACGGCGTGGGGTACACACCGCCGTTCACATACGAGGACACGACTGATCCGCTGCGCGAGGAGACGATCCCCGGGCTCCTCGGCACGCTGCGGTCGCAGGAACGCGTACCGAGGATCATCACGACGAACACGAGCACGGAGTACTGGCGCGGCGATGCGTCGCTGCTGCACGTCGATCCCTCGGGTGCGCGCGACCTGCCCGAGACGCCGGAAACGCGCGCGTACTACTTCACCGGCACGCACCATGGCAACGCGACGTGGCCGATGGCGGATGTGGCAGCGGCCGACCCGGCGGCACGCGGCGCGCACACCTTCAACACGACGCACTACGGCCCGCTGCTGCGCACGGCGCTCGTGCACCTCGAACGGTGGGTGTGCGAGGGCGTCGAGCCGCCGCCGAGCGCGCTGCCGCGCGTCGCGGACGGCACGGCGGTGCCCCGCGAGCGGGTCGTCGAGGTGTTCCGCACGTTCCCGACGGCGACGACGCCCGACCCGGTGCGGCTCGCGACGATGCCGCGCCTGGACTTTGGGCCGGACGCGGAGCGCGTGGCGACGACGCTGCCGCCGATCGTCGACGCTCCCTTCCCGACGCTGGTGTCGGCAGTGGACGCGGACGGCAACGAGGTCGCCGGGGTGCGGCTGCCGGACATGACCGTGCCCCTGGCGACTCTCATGGGCTGGAACCCGCGGCACCCGGACACGGGCGGCGTCGGGCAGATCATGCCGCTCACCGGCTCGACGGTGCCGTTCGCGGTGACCTCGTCAGCGCGGGCGGCGACGGGCGATCCGCGGGCGGCGATCGAGGAGCGGTATCGCGACCGCGACGACTTCCTCGGGCGCGTCCGCGTGGAGGCGGGGAAGCTTGTCGAGCAACGCTATCTCCTCGACGAGGATGTCGAGGTAGTGGTGGGGCATGCGGCGGCGCGGTGGGATGCGCTGGTGCCGACGGCGGCGCGGTAGGGGCTGGCGAGGGGCGCCTCGTTTGTGCTGCGCGCCCGCCCATCATTTGAGTGATGGCCCGCGCCTCCGCGCGCCGCGAGTCTAGACGGGCGCTCCGGACACCGGGGCGCTCACCTCGGACGAGGCTGGGAGGGTTACATGCGGGTCTCCATCGGGCTGCACGCACCGTTGCGGGAGATCCCCCCGCTCGTCACTCGCGCCGAGGCGCTCGGCTTCGACATGTTCGTGGCGAACGAGACCTCGTTCGAGCCGATGCTCATGCTGGGCGCGGCGGCGCTCGCGACCGAGCACGCGGTGCTCACCACGGGCGTCGCTCTAGCGTTCCCGCGCTCGCCGTACGTGATGGCCCAGGCGGCATGGGAGATCCAGCGCGCCTCGAACGGGCGCCTGCTCCTCGGTCTCGGATCGCAGGTGAAGGGGCACATGGAGCGGCGGTTCTCCATCCCGTGGGCGCCCCCCGGCCCGCGCATGAAGGACTACATCGCCTGTCTGCGTGCGATCTGGCGGACGTGGCAGTACGGCGATGCCCCCACCTACGAGGGCGAGTACTACCGCTTCCTGCGCATGAACCCCGCCTCCAACCCCGGCCCGATCGATCACCCCGACATCCCGATCGTCGTCTCAGCGGTCAACCCGTACATGGCGCGACTGGCGGGCGAGGAGGGCGGCATCGTCACGCACTCCTTCACCACCGATCGCTACATGCGCGAGGTGCTGCTGCCGAACGTGCTCGCGGGGGCGGAGAAGCGCGGTCGCAAGAAGTCCGAGCTGTCGATCCGCGGTGGCGGCTTCATCGCGACGGGCAAAACGGAGGAAGATGTGCACAAGATGCGCGAGTGGGTGCGCTCCCGCGTCGCGTACTACGGCTCCACGCGCTCTTACCACGGCGTGCTCGCCCTCGATGGGTGGAGCGAGGAGGGCGCGGCGCTGCACCGGCTCTCCATGGAGAACCGCTGGCAGGAGATGACCGACCTCGTCACGGACGAGATCCTCGACGAGTTCTGTGTCGCCGAGACGTGGGACGAACTGCCGAAGGTGTTGAGCGAGCGCTACGCCGGGATCGCCACCGACCTGACGTTCTCCGCGAAGCTGGACGACGAGGGCGACGCCGAGCGCATCGCGGACGTCGTGAGGCAGATCAAGGCGATCAAGCCGTTCGGCGTCGACGACTAGCGCCGGCAAGGCTCAGGCGGTCGCGGCGCGGTCGGGCGGGTGCCTCGGCGGGGGCGACAGCGCGAACGCGACCGCCGCGATGACGCACACCGCGCCGAACGCGAGGAACGCGGGCACGTAGTCGCCGGTTACGTCGAAGACGGCCGCGGTGATGATCGGCGCCGCCCCCCACCGCAGTGTCCGGCGTAGCTCTCCTGGAGCGTGAACATGCCGATCGAGGCCGCGTAGATCACCGCGAAGGCGATCATCGTCCGGTACAGGCCGATGCGCTGCAGGAACCACGACCACACCCAGCTCCCGCCGAAGACGCCGAAGCCGTCGATCGACACGATCCACGCGCTGTCGAGTGCGGAGTAGCCGAACGATCGCACGAGGCCCGAGATGTTGGGGACACGCGGCTGCGCGGTGGGATGCGCTGGTGCCGGCAGCCACCCGGCAGCGCGGAGGCCCTCCCCCCAAACGGGAGGAGGGGGCCGGAACCGGAGGGGAGTCCTTCCTGACTGGACACGACGAAGCCCGCCTCCCGGCGGGCTTCGCTGCACTCACCTTGAGGCACCGAGGCTAGCGAGGATCCTTGCTCAGGACGGCGCCGGCGCCGTGGCCGAGCATACCGGTGCAGACGAGGATGTTCTCGACATCCTTGATCTGGCGGGCGCCGTCGCCGGGGAGGTTGTCGGCGCGACCCTGGACCTGCTTCACGCCCTCGATCCAGTGGCCGATGCCGTGGAGGCGTCCCTCCGAGACCTGTCCGCCGAAAGTGTTGATCGGGAGGTCGCCGTCGAGACCGATGCGGCCGTCCTGGATGAACTCGAACGCCTGGCCGGTGTTCACGAACTCCATGCCCTCAAGCCACCAGTAGATGTCGGGCGAGAAGCCGTCGTAGAACATCGCACCGTCCATATCCTTCGGGCCCAGGTGGGTCGACGCCCAGAGCGTCCGGCCGAGGTTCCCCGACGACGCGAACTGCCACTCCTCGGGCGGGCGGGAGCGCCAGTCGAAGCCGCCCGAGCCCATGGCGGTGACCCACGCGGGCTTCTGCGCGAGACCGGGTACGCGGTCGGCGCGCGCGAGGACGATGGCCCCCGCGCCGTCCACCGGCATGTCGCAGTCGAAGAGGCAGAGCGGGTCCGCGATCATGCGGGCGTTCATGTAGTCCTCGTAGGACATTGGCTGGTCGCGGAACACCGCGTTCGGGTTGTTGAGGGCGTACGCGCGCATCGTCGTGGCGTAGGTCGCCATGTGCTCGCGCTTCGCGCCGTACATCTTCATGTAGCGCATGTAGGAAGAGGCGAAGCGCGTGGGCGCATCCGTCAGGCCGTACGGACGGAGGTAGGCCTCCTCGTCGCGGGCGCGCGGCGCGGCCTGGCCGTCGCCGAGGCTGTTACGCGAGCCGCTGCCGAACACGCCGGATCGCGGTTGGTACATCGCGCGGTAGACCAGCACGTAGTTGCACTGGCCGGAGACGATCGCGTTGACGCCATAGGCGATCGCCGTGCTGATGTTGCCGCCGCCGTTGCCCCACCACCGAAGCGTTTCGATGCCGAGGCCCTCGATCATCCACTGGAGCGGCGCGGAGCTGACGCCCGGCACGGGCCCGACTCCCGCGCCCGTGGTCTGCGGGTAATTCGCCAGGCCGTCAATGTCCTTCAGCGTGAGCCCGGCATCCTCGATGGCGCGCAGGCTGGCCTCCACGGCGAGCGCGCCGACCGAACGACTGAGCTTGCGGCCGACCTGCGAGTGGCCGACACCGACGATCGCGACTTTGTTCTTGCCCTCAAACTCCACGGGTCTCTCCTCACCACTGGCCGTCGCGTGCCGCTGATGGACAGCGCGGGACACCCGCGCGGGCGATAGGCCGTGCGCGGGCGTTATAGCACTGTCGCGGCTTGAGAGGCATTGCGGCGATGCACCGCATGTGCAACGTTCGCTCCTCGACGGCGCACGACGCGCGGATCGAGCCAGGAGGCCACGTGCGCCGGTTCCTCCCGAACGTGTACGAGGGCTGGCTGGTCGTCGCGGCGTCGGCGTTCTATATCACCCTCGTTTCCGGGGCGATCAACTACGGCTTCGGGACGATCTTCGAGCCGCTGCGCGCCGAGTTCGGCTGGGGCGTCGCCGCCACCGCGCTCGCGTTCTCGCTGCGCCAGGAGGCAAGCGGCATCGCCGCGCCGATCGTCGGCACGATCAACGACCGCTTTGGACCGGAGCGCACGCTCGCGCTCGGCGTAGTGATTGCATCCGGCGCGGTCTTCGGCATGTCGATGATCCAGCACCTCTGGCAATTTTACGCGGCGATGCTGCTCGTCTCGGTCGGTACGAGCAGCGTCGGCGGGCCGGTCGGTATGGCGGCGGTCACGACGTGGTTCGACCGCCGCCGCGCACGGGCGCTCGCGCTGATGACGATGGGGGGCGGGCTGGCCAGTGTGATGGTGATCCCGATCGCCATCCTCGTCGAGGCGCTCGGCTGGCGCGGCGCGCTGCGCATCGAAGCGATCATCCTGCTCGTCACGGGCATCGTGCCGATGACGACGACACGTTTCCGCCCACCCGATCACCCGCAGCCGATGGACGGGATCCGCGTGGTCGGCGAGGACGGCACGGTGGTGCCCTACGCGACACGCTGGGGCATCCCCGCGGGCGAAGCGCTCCGCACGCGCTCGTTCGTCATGCTGTCACTCGGCCTCGCGGGGATCTCCTTCGGGACGGCGACGATCATCGTGCTGCAAATCCCCTACCTCCAGTCGGTCGGCATCTCCACCAGCGTCGCTGCGACGACGGTGACCGTGTACGGCGTCTCGTCGCTGATCGGGCGGCTGGGGTTCGGGTTCCTCGCCGACAAGTACAACGCGCGGTTCATGCTCGCCATGTGCACGGCGATGCTGGCCGTGGGGCTGGCGCTGCTGCCGCTGGTGCGCACGCCGCTGCAGGCGATCGCGGTGCTCCTGATCCTCGGGCCTGGCTTCGGCGGAACGATCCCGGTGCGCACGGCGATGATCGCGAACAACTACGGGACGACGTACTTCGGCACCATCAACGGCTGGGCGACGCTGGTGCGGACGCTGGGCTCCGGCGTCGGCCCGTTCATCGTTGGATACACCATCGACCGCACGGGGCAGTACGGCGCGGGATGGCTCCTCGCCTCGGCGGCGGTCGCGCTCGGCTTCGTCGCCGTGCTCATCGAACGCCCGCCCGAGGCACTCCGCGCCGAGTGGCGTGCCCGGGCTGAGCGCGAGCGACGCGGAGCAGGCGGTGAGACCGCGCTCCCGGGCCCCCTCGAGGGCCGCTAGCGGCCCGTCGGCAACGCCTTCCGGACGGCGGTGGACGCGCAGGGACCGCCCGTCTTACAACTCTCGTACTAGACGCCTCCCTTGGGAGCGCCACCACGTCCTGGAAGGAACAAGAAGCATGTCAACGTACGAACCGTTCACGGGCCACTTCAGCCGACGCACCATGCTGCGTCGAGGCTTCGCCGTCGGTGGCGGGCTCACCGGCGCCGCGCTCATCGGGTGCGGTAGCGGGCCGCGGAAATCGGTCAACGACAACGCTGCGGCGAGCAGCGCGGTCGCGCCGAAGGCGCCCGAGCTCGTCAAGGAGCGCGACGGAATGCCGGTGGCGAAGGGCACGCCGAAGAAAGGCGGCACGTTCACCATCTCCGCGACTGAGACCTACGTCCAGCACGACCAGCACACTGCGGTCTCGAGCTCTGAGTGGATGGTCCTGGGTGAACGCGCGCTCGAGCTGGACGAGTTCAGCGGGAAGCTGCGCGGCAACCTCGTCGAGTCGTGGGAGCAGCCCGACAAGAACACCTACCTCCTGAAGGTCCGCAAGGGCGTCAAGCTGCACAACAAGGCGCCATGGAACGGGCGCGAGTTCGACGCGGCCGACCTGGCCTGGAACCTCAACCGCATCGCCGGTAACACCGCCGAGGCCGAAAAGCTGCCCAAGGGCAATTTCCAGCGGGCGACCACCATGGAGGGCGCCGGCAAGTTCGAGGCGGTCGACAAGAGCACCGTGAAGGTGACGATGGCGAAGGTGAACAGCGCCTTCCTCAATGGCGTCACCGAGATCCGAAACGTGATGATGCCGAAGGAAATCGTCGAGATCGGGTTCAAGGATCCGATGAAGTTCGGGGGGATGGCGCCCTTCCAGATCGCCGAAAGCATCGAGGGCACCCGGCAGTCATACACCCGCTTTGACGGCTACTACCGGCCCAACGAGCCCTACTTCGACAAGATTGTGCAGACGGTCATCCCGGATCGTGCGGCGACGCTCGCGGCGTTCCTGTCGAAGCAGATCAGCATCATGAGCTCGCCGACGGCACAAGAGGTGAAGACAATCCAGGGGGCCCGCGCTGACGCGCTGCTCTACTCCTACATCGGTGTGAACTACAACTTCATCATGTTCAACTTGAAGCACAAGCCGTTCCAGGACTTTCGCGTGCGGAAGGCCCTGAACATGGCGACGGACTTCGAGGACGTCGGCAACGGCTACCACGGCTCGGGCTGGGGGTCGCTCGCGGCGTTCCACCAGGCCTTCCCGGAGGCATGGCAGGACGCGAAGGTGAAGGGCCTCGCCGGCCTCAATCCCGCGACAAAGGCCAAAGACCGCGAGGAGGCCGCCAAACTGCTCTCCGCGGCGGGATACGCGAACGGCGACAAGCTCGAGTTCGAAATCATGCACAAGCCGAAGGCGGAGAACCGGGAGAACGCGCTGCGGTTCCAGGCGCAGATGGCGAAGCTGTTCCCGGGAATCAAAATCGTGATCAAGGCGCCGGAGACGGCCGTCTTCGACAAGGCTCAGGCCGCTAAGGACTTCCAGGCGATCTCCAACGACTCGACGATGAACCCGGACATCGTGCTGGAGGGCTACGCCCGCTGGCACAGCACGGGCAGCCGCAACTACGGCGGCTTCGCGGAAGCGGAGTCCGACTCGATCCTCGAGAAGGCGTTGGGCGAGGTCGACATGAAGGCCCGCGCGGAGTTGATGAACACGTACCAGCAGAAGTACATGGACGCGTGGATGCCGCACGTGAACTTCTACGCAACGCCACAGCGGCACTTCGTGCAGCCGGACGTCGGGGGCTTCGACAAGGTCTTCGGACCGTGGGACAGCCTCCGCGGCGTGACCCACAAGCTGGGCCGCATCTACAACGTCTAGGCAGCCGCCCAAGCGATGAATGGAGGAGCCCGCCGTACGGCGGGCTCTTTCGCGTCGCGGCGCGTCGAGGCGGTGCGTAGAATGCGCGAGCCGGGCGCGCCTCGTGCGCCCTCGCCACCGAAGAACCCCGCGACGCCCGATGCGGCGACGCGCGCAGAGAGGAACACCGTGGACTTTGGAGTGAACCTGCCGATCTTCGGCGATGACCCCGTGCCCGTGATCGAGACCGCGGTGATCGCGGAGGAGTTGGGCTACTCCAACGTCTGGATGGGCGACCACATCGTGCAGCCGATCGTGCAGGAATCGGTCTACCCCTACTCACGACAGGACCAGCGCGGCATCGGCGAAATGCCGTCGTACATGGACGTCTTCGTCGGCATGACCGCTGTGGCGATGAAGACCTCGAGGATTCGTGTGGGGACCAGCGTCCTCATCGTGCCGTATCGCAACCCCGTGCACACCGCGCGCTTGCTGGCGACGGTGGACACCTTCTCCGGGGGTCGCCTCGACGTCGGGTGTGGCGTCGGCTGGTCGGCCGAGGAGTTCGCGGCGCTGGGTGTGCCGTTCGCCAACCGTGGCGGGCGCACCAATGAGTATCTCGATATCTACCGCAAGCTGTGGACGGAGGAGCCGGTCAGCCACAGCGGCAAGTTCTACCAGTTCGAGCAGGTTTCGTTTAAGCCGAAGCCGGTTCAGGCCGGCGGCCCGCCGATCTGGATCGGCGGCAACAGCGACGCGGCGATGAAGCGTGCCGTCACGCATGGAACGGGCTGGCAGCCGATCAACCTGAGCCTGGAGCAGATGACCGCGGCGAAGGCGCGCCTCAACGAACTGTGCGTCGAGCACGGCCGCGCGCCCGAGAGCCTGCGGATCATCCTCAACCGTGGCGTGCTGCTGCATGAGGAGGAGCGCCCGCGGCGCCCCGCGGACCCCGAGCGCCCGTACGCCGCCTTCGTCGGTGGTCCCGAGGCGATGATCGAGGAGGCGAAGCAATACGCGGACCTCGGCGTGGAGCAGATTCACTGCCACTTCGTGGCGCGTGACCAGGCGGGCAAGCACGCCGTGATGGCGCGGCTCATGGACACCGTCGCGCCGCACGTCCGCTAGCATCGGACGCATCGCACGCAGCACAACGCCCGCCGCTCGGCGGGCGTTCTGTTCCTGATGCGCTGTCGCAAGCACCGCCCAGCGGATAGAGTCGCGCGGTCGGACTCCCCGAAGTGCGACGAGGGCCGTGACGAGGGGTGGCGCAATGGCGTTCGTGGACCGGCTCCCGCCCGCACTGCAGCACCGCGACTTCCGCATCTACTTCCTCGGATCGATCGCCACCACGGCCGGTAGTCAGTTCACGACCGTCGTCCTGTACTGGCAGATGTGGGCGATCACACAGTCCTGGACGTGGATGATGTGGCTGGGCCTGTCCCGCGCCGCAGCCCAGATCTGCCTCGCGCTGGTCGGGGGACTGCTCGCGGATTCGCTCGACCGGCGGCGGTTCATGATCGCAATGCAGCTGATGCAGGCGGCGGCCTCGCTCGCGCTGTTCGCGCTCGCGATCGGTGACCTCATCTCGCCATGGGCGCTCATGATCGGCAATCTCGTGTTCGCCGTCGGGTCAGCGTTGGAGACACCGGCACGGCAGGCCGTGGTCGTGAACCTCGTGCCGAGGGCCGACTTCCCGTCGGCCGTAGCGCTGAACAACGTGGGACGCAACGCATCACCAGCTGTCGGGTCGTCGCTGGCCGGCCTGCTGTTCGCGGCAGCCGGACCGTCGTGGTGCTACCTGATCGATGGGCTGTCGTGGTTCATCATGATCGGCGTGTTGATCTCGATCCGCGCGACGCTCCAGAGCGAGCGGCGGTCGAGCGTGTCGTTCGGGGCGCTCGCAGATGGCGTCCGCTTTGTCCGAGGCCAGCGGGTCATCCTGTCGTTCATGGTCATGGACTTCGGTGCGAACTTCTTCGGCACTGCCACCTCGCTGCTGCCGATCTACGCCGCCGATATCCTCAAGGTCGGCCCCACTGGATTCGGACTGCTCAACGCCGCGCCATCCGTGGGGCAGGTGGTCACCGGCGTGATCATGGGATCGACCAACCGCATCCGGCGTGCCGGTAAGTGGGTGATCCTGGGCGTTGCGTTCTACGGCGCGTGCATCTGCGGGTTCGCGCTGTCCTCGTCGTTCGTCTTCTCGCTGCTGATGCTGGCAGGGACCGGGGTGGGCAATGGGATCAGTGCCGTGCTCCGAAGCACGAGCAACAACTTGTTGACACCGGACGACCTCCGCGGACGCGTGGCGGCCGTGAACAGCGTGTTCACGGGCGGTGGCCCGCAACTCGGCCAGTTCGAGGGCGCGCTGGTCGCAGATCTCTTCGGGCCGGTCGCCTCGGCGTTTTCGGGGGGCGTCGGGGTGCTGGTGCTGGTGGCGTTGATCGCACTGGTGCCGGAGGTGCGGCGCTTCGACCTGACCGCAGCGATCCGCGCGCTCGACGGTCCGGTCGCGCCGCCGGGGCGGCGGTAGCGGGGCAAAGGGCTCCCGGCTCTGCGCTCTCCCCCTCGGAGTGGGCAGGGTTCTGAAGGCGCGCGGGTTGCTCTGTGGCAGTTCGCCCGTATGCTGCCTCGGTTGCCACTGAATTATCGACGGCGTGGGGAGCGTGTGATGAGGCTGCTGTTCTTCGATGACTTCAAGCTGGGTGTGATGAACGGCGACAACGTCGTCGACGTCTCAGCCGTGGTCGCGGACATCCCGCACCTGGAGCCGCACGACATCATGAAGGGCCTGATCCAGCGGTTCGACGAGTACCGCTCGAAGCTCGAGGAGGCTGCGAAGGCCGTCGGCGTGCCGCTGTCCAGTGTGCGCGTGCGCCCGCCGCTGCCCCGCCCCGCGAACATCGCCTGCATGGCGGTGAACTACCTCGAGGGGCGCCCCGAGATGAACCCGATCAACGCGTTCAACAAGTCGCCCGGCGCAATCATCGGTGACGGCGACACGATGGTGCTGCCGGACGCGCCCGCCCAGATCTTCGAGGGCGAGGCGGAGATGGCGATGGTCATCGGCAAGCGCGCGCGCAACGTGCCCGCCGCCGAGGCGATGAGCTACGTGTTCGGCTACATCAACTTCATCGACGGCTCGGCGCGCGGCCTCGCGCCGCAGTTCTACCAGGTGAAGTCGCGCGAGACCTTCGCGCCGATCGGCCCGTTCATCGTTACCGCTGACGAGGTCGCCGACCCGCAGAACCTGCAGATCAAGTTGACGGTGAACGGCCAGCTAATGCAGGACTTCAACACCAACGACATGGGCTACAAGCTGCCGCGCTGCATCGAGTTCATCACGGCGATGCACACGCTGGAGCCGGGCGACATCCTCGCCACCGGCACGAACCACAGCGGCCTCAACCCGTTCCACGATGGCGACGTCGTGACGCTGGAGGTCGAGGGGCTCGGCAAGCTGACGGTCAACATCAAGGACGACCTGAAGCGCACGTGGAAGCGCGAGACACGCGGCGAGCGCGTGAAGGCGGGCCTCGAGGGCTTCACGAAGCAGCTCACCGGGAAGTACGCGCCGGAGGCGTAGTCCTCGACGCGTGGGGGCGCCTCGGAGGCGTCGATGCACGAAGAAGGCCCGCCTCACGGCGGGCCTTCTGGCGTCTTGTCGTGTGCGGGGAGCGGACGGCAGAGCAAGGTGTGACCTCGGCGCTGCGCGTGACGTCGAGGTGGCGGCGTGGGGCGGCCCATCCCCCCTGCCCCCCTTCCCTGCGCGGGAAGGGGGGATGAGAAGCGAGGGCTGCGCCCTCGCGCGCCCCCGGGACCGAGGGTGCTTTGCACCTCGGTGGGAGGGGCGAGGCGCGGAGCGCCTGAGGGCCGCCGCGTCCGCGCGCTGCCGTTCTGGCCCCCTCGCCTGCGAAGCGGGAGAGGGTGGGAGTGAGGGCTTCTGGGCTCCGCCACCATGCCCCCTTGCGGGGACGGTGTCCCGGCTCGGCTCCCTCACCGCCTCCTCGCTACTTGGCCGTCGAGGGGCCGTAGTTGCCGAGCTCGGGGTGGAGGCGCGTGGTCTCGCTGGGGCCGATGCCGACGATCTGGACGACGGCGTCCTCGTCCTTCGCTCCGTCGAAGTGGTGCGCACCGCCGGGGTGCTTCATGTACGAGCCGGGCTTGAGGCCGATGGTCTTGTCCGGCTCGAATTCGTCGCCGGTGCCAGTCCACCACGTGCCGGAGATGACGGTGGCGTGGCGGTCCTCGCGGTGCCAGTGGTTGCGGCTCATGGTGCCCGCAGGGAACTTCACGCGGATCACGTACAGGCCAGGCTGCGAGGGGTCGCCGGCGATGACGGCGCGCTGCATGCCGCTGCCATCCGCGTCCGTGGTCCACTGCACGTTCTCATTGAGGATGCGCACGAAGCCCTCGGCCGCACCGTCGTCCGAGGCGGCGTGGGCGACCGTGCTGCCGAGCAGTGTGCGGCGCAGCGCTGCTGCCAGCGTGGTGATGTCTCGGATGTTCATCGCGTCCCCCTCGTGATCCTGTCGATTCGCCCGCGAGCATAGCCGCGCGATCGGTGCCTCGGCGAGCCTACGCCAGCACGTCGACTGTGAGCGCGAGTGGGCGGTCGAGGAACGCGGCGTAGCGCTTCGCGGCGCGCTCGATGGCCGTCTGCTGGGTCTTCGTCACCGGGGCGAAGAGCGTCGCAGTCACCTCGACCGCGTCGCGGGCGAGCATGCGACGCCACGTACCGACCACGCGGCCGTCGACGACGACCGTGGGGGCGAGCAGGCCGCCGCCAGCGTTGTGGTGGCGGGTGTGCTCCGGCGCGAGCACGTCTGAGCGATCCTTGTATGCCACCAGGTACTCATCGAAGGCGGGGAGCAGGTGGGCGTCCGGCGTCGTCATCGGTGCGGTCGAGGTGTGGCCGCGCCACATCGTCACGCACTTACCGGCTACCTCGACCTCCTCGAACACGAGCTGGTCGCGCACGGCGGCGAGCCCGGCGCGCGCGTCGGTGAGCGACAGGCCGATCCACCACGCGAAGTCGGCGTCGGTCGCCGGGCCGCGGCTGCGGAAGTAGCGGAGTGCGGCCTCCGCGAGCGCCTCCTCGCGCGGCATCGGCGAGCGGGCGTCGGGCGCGCGCAGGCCGAGGTGCGCGTGCGTCGTCTGCTTGCCGCGTGTAACACCGCTGGTGATCACGCCCGCCAGCTCCGCGTGGCCGAGGATGTACGAGAGCCGCTGGCCCTCTGGCGACACCTTCGCGCGCTCGAGGACCTCGACGATCTCGGCGCGCGTGAGGTGGGCGCCATCGCGCATGGCGCGATCGAGCGCGGCGTTCACCTTGCGGTAGGTCTTCGCGTCCAGCTCGAGCTCACGGTCGCGGCCGGCGGCGCCCGCAACCAACCGAGGCGCAACGAGCGCGAGCATCCAGCGGACATCGGCAGGCGTGATCAGCTGCCACGTCCAGCGCATGACGTGCGTGCGGAGGATCGCCCCGGCGGCGAGCGCCTCGTCGATGAGCGTTTCGGTCGAGGCACCTCGCGGGGTGCGCAGGCCGACGGCCCACTTCGTGGCGAGCCCGTCCTGCGCCTGCACGGCGAGGAGGTCGGCGACGACCTCTGCGGGTGTCGCGTCCGTCGGATCCAGGAGACGCTGGGCGCGGAGGCGCTCGGCGGGGAGCCGGCCGCCTCGCACGGGTGTCTGACGATTCGCGGGGGTCATGCGGCGATGTTCCCACGCGCGCATCGCGTTGCGGAGTCCTGTGGTACGAATATCCGCCGAAGCAGACGCAGCGAGGGGAACCCGCATGAAGTTCGGCCTCTTCCACACCGTCCAGTGGCCCGAGGGCACCGAGGCCCGCGACCGCATCCACGAGTCGCTGACGCAGGCGGTCCACGCGGAACGCATCGGCTTCGACTCCGTCTGGCTGACCGAGCACCACTTCGCAAGACACGGCATCACCGGGGACAACCTGGGGCTGCTCGCGCACCTCGCGGCGTCCACGGAGCGCATCCGGCTCGGCACGGCGGTGTCCGTGCTGCCCTTCCACAACCCGCTCCGGCTCGCGGAGTCGGCGGCGACGATCGACATCCTCTCCAACGGACGCTTCGACTTCGGGATCGGGCGCGGCTACCAGTGGACGGAGTACCACGGCTTCGGCGTCGACATCGCCCAGGGCGCGGAGATGTTCGACGAGTCGCTCGAGTTGATCACCCGCACGTGGACGAGCAAAGAGCCGTTCCAGCATCGCGGCAAACACTGGCAGTTCGACGACGTGCAGGTGTTCCCTCGACCGCTGCAGCAGCCGCACCCGCCGATCTGGTTGGCGACCGGCAGCCCCGATGGCCTGCGCCGGTGCGTCGCCAACGACTGGGGCGTGATGCTGCCGCAGGGCACCTCGTTCGCATCGATCGAGGCGATCGTGCAGAACTACAGGGCGGCGCTTGCGGAGGCGGGCAAGACCTACGACCCGATGAAGGTGGTGCTGGCGCGCGCGATCTATTGCGCGAAGGACGACCAGACCGCGTGGGACCTCGTGGACCCCATCTACCGCCGGTTCCGCGAGAACGTGTCGCGGCTGACCTCGTCGCCCGAGGCGCTGGTGGCAACGCCGACACCGTTCGACACCAGCGACCTGCGCGACACGGCGATGTTCGGTTCGCCCGACACGTGCGAGGCGATGCTGCGGCGGCTGGAGTCGATCGGCGTGGAGTACGTGATCTTCTTCGATCACATCGGCGGACTGAAGCACCAGCAGATCATCGACTCCCTCGACCTCTTCGCGGCGGAGGTCGCCCCCCGCTTCGCGTGATCCTCGACGGGGCATGCCAATCCTGTCGCCCGACCGTGTGTAGGGGATTCGCCGAGGCTGGTCGCTCGAGTTCCCTCATGTGAGATGTGGCGCGCGGGCGACACGATGGCTCGCATGAAGTCGCTCACTCTCCTCCGCGCCACCTCACTCCTGTCGATCGCCCTCGTGGGGGTCGTCGCACTCGCGCTCGTCACGAGCCGTGTCGCCGAGGCGGCGCCTGAGCCGACGATCAGCAGCATCGCGCCGGCCATCGGCGCGTCCGCGGGCGGGACGTCTATCACGATCACGGGCACCGGGTTCGTCGCGGGCGTCACCGTTTCGGTCGGCGGCGTGGCGGCGACCGGCGTGACCCTGGTGAGCGCCACCTCGATCACCGCGACGACGCCCGCGGGCGCGCCGGGGGCGGCGACGGTCACGGTGCGCAACGCAGACCTGCAGGCGGCGAACGTGGGCGGCGGCTTCACGTACCAGCACCCCGCGCCCACGGTCACCTCGGTCGCGCCGGGCACCGGCACGTCCGCGGGCGGCACGGCGATCACGGTCACGGGCACCGGCTTCCGCGCAGGCGCGACCGTGCGCGTCGGCGGCATCGCGCAGGCGACCTCGGTCGTTCTGGTGGACGCCACAACCATCACCGCCGTCACGCCGGCCGGCCTCGTCGGCGCGAACGCGGTCACGGTCACGAACACCGACGCGCAGTCCGCCACGCTCGCGGGCGGGTTCACCTACACCGCCGCGGCGGCGCCGACGATCACCAGCGTCGCACCCGCCGCGGCCAGCGTCGCCGGCGGAACGGTGATCACGATCACCGGCACCGGCTTCGTCTCTGGCGCCACGGTCAGCCTCGGCGCGCTCGCGGCGACGAGCGTCACTATCGTGAACAACACGACGATCACCGCGACGACGCCCGCGCAGACCTCGTCGGGCGCGGTCACCGTCGGCGTCGCGAACCCCGACACGCAGAGCGGCTCGCTCGCGAGCGGTTACACGTACAACCCCCTCGCCGCTCCGACCGTCACCAGCGTCGCCCCCGCCACCGGCCCGGCGGCCGGCGGCACCTCGATCACGATCACCGGCACGGGGTTCGTGACTGGCGCGAGTGTCAGCATCGGCGGCGGCGCGGCGACCAACGTGGTCGTGGTCACGGCCACCTCGATCACCGCGGTCACACCGCAGCGCGCCGCCGGGTCGGCCGCCGTCAGCGTCACGAACAACGACACCCAGACGGGCACGCTACTCGCGGGGTTCACGGCCACCGCGAACGCCGCGCCGACGGTCTCCTCCGTCACGCCGAACACCGGTACGACATCGGCGGGCACCTCGATCTCGATCGCCGGCACGGGGTTCCTCCCGAACGCAGTCGTGCTGATCGGCGGCACCCCCGCGACGCAGGTCAGTGTCGTCAGCGCGACCGTGATCACGGCGACGGCGCCGGCGAACGCGGCTGGCGCGGTCTCCGTCACCGTCACGAACTACGACGGGCTGAGCGGCACCAACGCGACCGGCTACACATACAAGGCCAACGCCGCGCCGACCGTCACCGCCGCCGCGCCCGCGACCGGGCCGCTTGCGGGTGGCACGAGCGTCACGATCACCGGCACCGGCTTCGCCCCGGGCGCCCTCGTGCGGTTCGGGAACAACTACGCCACGAGCTCGACGGTGGCCGGCACGACCGCGATCCTCGCGACGACACCGGCGGGACTCGCGGGCGTGACGCCGATCGTGGTGACGAACCCGGACGGGCAGGTCGCGGTCCTCGCGACGGGCTTCACGTACAGCGCGAACGCCGCGCCGACGATCACCGCAATCTCGCCCACGAAGGGCACCTCCGGGATGGTCGCGACGATCACCGGGACGGGCTTCGTGACCGGCGCGACAGTGATGTTCGGCGCGTTCACGGCCTCCAACCCGGTGGTCAACACGACCTCGATCCTCGTGACGGTGCCCTCGAACGTCGGGGGGACGGTGCCGGTGATCGTGACGAACCCGGACGGGCAGGTCGCGATCCTCAGCACGGGCTTCGGATACGAAGCCTTCGGCACGGGCTCGCCGAACGTCGCCGAGGCACCCCCGGCGGGCGGAGTGGTGTTCGTCCAGTCCGGCACGAACGATCTCCAGGCGCTGCTGGCAGCGCAGTCGTTCAAGGTGCTTGCGGCGTTCTGGATGGACACGGCGACGCAGGTCTGGAAGGCCTACGTGGTTGGCGCACCGACGAACTCGCTGACGACCGTCAAGTCGACTGACGTCGTGGTGCTGCGCCGGTAACGAGACGAGTCGGCCCGTCGAGGGGCTCTCCACCGCCCCCCGGCGTACCATGGCGGCATGACCCCCTCGATCCGCTACGCGAAGACCCGGGACGGCGTCTCGATCGCGTTCGCCACGATGGGCGAGGGCGTCCCGATCCTGTTCGTGCCGCCCGCGCCCTTCAGCCACCTCGAGGCGATGTGGGAGTTGCCAGGCACGACGCGCTGGTTCGAGCGCCTCGCGCGGCACGCACAGGTCGCGATCTACGACAGCCGCAGCACGGGCCTCTCCGACCGCGACGTCACGGACTTCAGCGTCGACGCGCTCGGGCGGGACCTCGAGGCCGTCGTGCGAAGCCTCGGCTGGACCCAGTTCGTGCTGTGCGGGTTCTTCAACGCCGGCCCGGTCGCCATCGCGTACGCCGCCGCACACGAGGAGGCCGTCTCGGACCTCGTGCTGTGGGGGGCGTACGCGCGCGGGACGGACATGTTCCCGCTGCCCTTTGCCGTCAACGAGCAAATCGCCGACCTGAGCTGGCCGATGCTCGTCGACACCGCCGCGCGCGTGTGGACGGCGGGCGACCGTGCCGAGACGCAGGCGACGGCCGCCTACTTCCGCGCGAGCGTCGGGCCGATGGCGGCGCTGCGCGCCTTCGCCGCGGCGCGCGAGTACGACGTGCGCGCGCTGCTGCCGGATGTCGACGCGCGAACACTGGTACTGCAGCGACGCGATGCGACGGTGCAGCGGATCGACCTCGCCCGCGAGTTGGCGACAGGGATCCCACATGCCGAGCTCCTCGTGCTCGCCGGGGACGCCGCCTCGCCGTTCTCGGGCGACGTGGATGCCGGCGTCGCCGCGATCGAGCGCTTCCTCGGCGTCGGCGATGAGGATGTGACAGCGCCTCCGAGCACCCCGACGCCGGAGTCGTTGACGCCGCGCGAGCAGGAGGTGCTCCGGCTGGTGGCGCGTGGGCGTGCGAACA
>CAMDAY010000007.1 GCA_945888895.1 Dehalococcoides mccartyi
CGATCCGCGTGTTCTTCGGCGAGCCGGGGCGCGGTGCGCTTCTGGGACTCGGTGGGGTACCGGCCCGATCCTGACGAGGCGATCTTCGTCAAAGACCTCTAGGTCGTGGCGTTCCGGCGGTGACAGCCTCGACGCGAAGCGGTAGACTCCGACCCTACGCGTAGTACGCCCGTTCGCGTAATTGATCTATCGGTTTCTCCGATCCGGGCGCAGCATCTCGAGTCAGCCCACCCCGATGTTCACCCACCTGCATACGCATACCGAGTTCTCGCTCCTCGACGGGTTGTCGAAGATCGATCCGCTCATGGAGCGCGCGAGTGAGCTGGGGATGCAGTCGCTGGCGATCACCGACCACGGTGCGCTGTACGGCGCGATCGAGTTCTACCAGGCAGCCCGGAAGCACGACATCAAGCCTATCATCGGGATCGAGGCGTACGTGGCGCCGGGGTCGCGGTTCGAGAAGGACCCGAAGCAGCGCTGGCCGTACCACCTGACGCTCCTCGCACAGAACGAGACCGGCTACCGCAATCTCCTCAAGTTGTCGTCCGCGTCGCACCTCGAGGGGTTCTACTACCGCCCGAGGATGGATCGCGAGCTGCTGGAGGCGCACAGCGAGGGGCTGATCGCACTGTCCGGCTGCCCGTCGGGCGAGTTTATGACCGCGCTGCGCAACGACGACGAGTCGAAGGCGCGCGAAGTGCTCGGGTACTACAGCGACCTGTTCAAGGGGCGCTATTACCTCGAGACCATGGAACACGGCATGGAGCAGTTCACGAAGCTCATGCCGGACGTCTTCCGCCTCGCGAAGTCGATGAACCTGCCGACGGTGCTGACGAACGACTCGCACTACACGACACCGGAGCAGCACCGCGCACACGACGTCCTGCTGTGCATCGGCTCCAACAGCACGATGAACGACGAGAAGCGGTTCAAGCTCGACAGCGACCGCTTCTACCTGCGCTCCGAGGCGGAGATGCGCGCGCTGTTCCCGGACCACCCGGAGGCGTCCGACAACACGCAGGTGATCGCCGACCAGATCGACTTCAAGCTCACCTTCGGCCGCACGCTGCTGCCCGACCCCGGCGTGCCCGAGGGCATGACCGCGCGCGAGTACCTGCGCGAACTGACCGAGGTGGGCCTGCGCCGCCGCTACCCGCACCACACCGACTCACACCTCGAGCGGCTCCACTACGAGCTCGACGTCGTCGCGCAGACCGGGTTCGACGAGTACATGCTGATCGTGCGCGATATCGCGCAGTTCGCAAAGAGCAGTGGCATCCGCATGGGCGTGCGCGGATCTGCCGCAGCCTCGATCATCCTGTACACGCTGGACGTCACGGACATCGATCCGCTCGAGTACGACCTGGTGTTCGAGCGCTTCCTGAACCCCGAGCGCATCGGCATGCCCGATGTCGACTTCGACTTCGCCGACGACCGTCGCGAGGAGGTCATCCGCTACACGGCGGAGAAGTACGGCCGCGACCGCGTGGCGCAGATCGGCACCTTCGGGACGCTGGGCGCGAAGGCCGCGATCCGCGACACCGGACGTGCGCTGGGCCTCGAGTTCGGCGCGGCCGACCGCATCGCCCGGATGATCCCCGACCAGCTGAACATCAGCCTCGACGAGTCGCTGAAGCAGTCCAATGAACTGAAGCAGGCGTACGACGCCGAGGAAACGACGCGCGACCTCATCGACACCGCGCGTCAGCTCGAGGGCGTGTCGAGGCACGCGAGTACGCACGCCGCCGGCGTAGTCATTTCGCGCGACCCGCTCGTCGAGGTCGTGCCGCTCCAGCGCGCGACGAAGAAGGACGCGGACGAAGAGACCGCACTGCCGACGACGCAGTGGGCGATGGCCGAGATCGACAAGATCGGCCTCCTGAAGATCGACTACCTCGGCCTCACGAACCTCACGATCCTCGCGCGCGCCATCGAGCTCATCGAGCGGCAGCGCGGCGAACGCGTCGACCTCTGGCAGATCCCGGACGCCGACCCGGCCACCGCACAGCTCCTGAGCGACGGCGAGACGTTCGGCGTGTTCCAGATGGAATCGGCCGGCATGCGCCGCTACGTGGTGGAGCTGAAGCCGCAGAACATCCGTGAGCTCTCCGCCATGGTCGCGCTCTTCCGCCCCGGTCCGCTGGAGCACATCCCGACCTACATCGACGTGAAGCACGGCCGCGCCGAGCTGCACTACCTGCACCCCGACCTCGAGGGCATCCTCGCGGAGACGTACGGCGTCATCACGTACCAGGAGCAGGTGCTCCAGATCGCGCGCAAGTTCGCCGGCTACTCGCTGGGCCAGGCCGACGTGATGCGCAAGGCGATGGGCAAGAAGATCGCCTCCGTCATGCTGGAGGAGCGCGTCCAGTTCCTCGCAGGCGTGGAGAAGCTCGGCTACGACCAGCACCTCGGCGAGCAGCTATTCGACCTCATCGAGCCGTTCGCGGGGTACGCGTTCAACAAGGCGCACGCGGTCTGCTACGGGACGATCGCGTACCAGACCGCGTACCTGAAGGCGCACTACCCCGTCGAGTACATGGCCGCCGTGCTGCATGCCGCGAACGGCAACTCCGACCGCATCGCTCCGGGCATCGCGGAATGCACACGCCTCGGCGTGCCGGTGCTGCAGCCGGACGTGAACGCCAGCGAGGCGAACTTCTCCATCGAGCGGCTCGATGACGGCATGGACGCCATCCGCTTCGGCCTCGCGCAGATCAAGAACGTCGGCCTCGGCGGCGTCGAGGCGCTCATCGACGAACGGCACGCCCGCGGCGAGTTCGTCAGCGTCGAGGACTTCGCGCGCCGCGTGCCCGCCCGCGAGATGAACAAGCGCGTGCTGGAGTCGCTGGCGAAGGCCGGCGCGCTGGACTCGCTCGCCTCGCGCGCCGCGATGATCACCAGCGTCGACCGCGTGCTCTCCCTGGCGCAGCAGGAGCAGAAGCTCCGCGACACCGGCCAGACGAGCATGTTCGACATGTTCGGCGACGAGGTGAACACGCCGCTCCCCGGCCTCGAGCTGACCGAGGAGATCATCCCGCTGCCGCAACTGCTGGCGTGGGAGAAGGAGCTGCTCGGCACCTACATCTCCGAGCACCCGTTCCGTGCCGCCTCGCAGCGCGTCGCGCGCTACGTCACGCACCAGGCGACCGAGCTGACCGAGGACCTCGGTGGGCAGGACGCCGTGATCGCGGGCACCGTGATCAACGTGCGCGCACTCAGCACCAAGACCGGCAAGTCCTTCGCCGCCGTCACGATCGAGGACCTCAGCGGCCAGTGCGAACTGACCTTCTGGTCCACCGAGTACGAGGCCGCCAAGACTCGCGGCCTGCTCTTCGAGGGCAACGTACTGCTGGCCAAGGTGGCCGTGCGGCCTCGCGGAGGCCGCGTGAACATCGCGGCCCTCGAGGTCTGCGCCTATGACTACGACGCCGGTCGCCTGGCATCGGACTTCGTCCCGACGAAGTTCACGATCCGGACCGGCTATTCCTCGGCGCGCTTCGGCGCCGGACCAGCGTTCCCCAACCCGCCTGGAGGGCCGCCTGCTGGCCCCGGAGGTCCTCCAGGCGGGCCAAGGGAACAACGCCCCGATCTGCGCATCGTCCCGCCCTCAACGCAGGTCGCGGACGGCGGCGAGTCGTACGCACCCGCTCCGGCTCCCACGTCCGCGGTGGCATCGGCCTCGATGAACACGCCGCGCCGCCCCAACGTCGGCGGCCCGCGGCGTCTGCTGGTGACCATGGACGAGACGACCGACGAGGACGCCGACCGCCGCCGCGTCGGCAGGATCTGCGCCATCCTCGACGAGTACCCCGGCGACCTGCCGGTGGAGCTCTGTTTCCGCATCCGCGGCGCGGAGACGCGCTTCGCGCGCGGCGCCGTGAACGCTGAATACCTCGACGCCGTCGTGCCGCGGTTGAAGGCACTGCTCGGCGTCCTCGGCGAGGCGGGCGAGGTTGGCGAGGCGGAGCCGGCGCGCCGCGAGTCCGGCCTCATCGCCGTCGGCGGCGCGTAGACCTTAACCAGCGCCGTCGAGGTGCTTGCGTACGGCGGCCCATCCCCCTGCCCCCTTCCCTGCGCGGGAAGGGGGATGAGATCCGAGGGGCTTCGCCCCTCGGGCTCCCGGTTCCGGATCGCGCGGCTTCGCGCACGCGCGGATATCGCCCCTAGGAACGTACGATTCCGCCGGGAGTGTGAGGGGCGCAGCCCCTCACGATTGGTTCTCTTCTTCTGAACCCCTCCCGCGCCCCACGCGAAGCGCTTCTCTCCTAGCGGCACGAGGGGCAGGGGTGTGGGCCGCCCCACGCAAGCACCTCTACCAGCCCCCTTACATCGAAGCCTCACCGGCTTACGCGGGCTTAACCGACTCTTCGCATTCGCCCGCGCAACACGCCACAGAGGTCTCCTCACTTCGGGTAGACTCAGGTACCGCACCACCCGTACCAAGTGAGGTCCCGATGGCTCAGGCACCGGAACCGGTTCGTTCTCCAGGCTCAGCCGCGATTCAGCATCGCTCGATCGAGGCCGTGCGCGCGGAGATCGCGCGCGTGATCGTCGGACAGACGGACCTCGTCGACCGCCTGCTGGTGGCGCTGCTCACCAACAACCACGCGCTGATCGAAGGCGTCCCCGGCCTCGCGAAGACGCTCACTGTCTCGACGCTCGCGCGGAGCATCGAATGCTCCTTCGCGCGCATCCAGTTCACGCCGGACCTGCTGCCAGCGGACATCACCGGCACGCTAATCTTCAGCCCGAAGTACGGCGAGTTTCACACGCGGCGCGGCCCGATCTTCGCGAACGTGATCCTCGCGGACGAGATCAACCGCGCGCCGGCGAAGGTGCAGTCCGCCCTCCTTGAGGCAATGCAGGAGCGCCAGGTGTCCATCGGCGGGGAATCGATGCCGCTCCCGGACCCGTTCCTGGTGCTCGCCACGCAGAACCCGATCGAGCAGGAGGGCACGTACCCGCTGCCCGAGGCACAGCTTGACCGCTTCATGCTCAAGATCGTCGTCGACTACCCGAAGCGCGAGGAAGAGCGCGCCATCCTGCAGCGCGCGCTGGACGAGGACGCGATCGCGTCTCGCTCCGTGATCGACGTTGCCGAAATCGCGCGACTGCGCGAGGCCGTCCGCGCCGTCGAGGTGAACGACCGCCTGCGCGAGTACATCGTGCGGATCGTGGAGGCGACGCGGGAGCCCGCGCGTTTCACGCTCGGCGACCTCGAGCCGCTGATCGAGTACGGCGTGTCACCGCGCGCGGCCACGTTCCTCGCGCGCGGCGCGCAGGCGTACGCCTTCATCAACGGCCGCGACTACGCGACGCCCGAGGATGTGAAGGCGCTCGCCCCCGACGTGCTGCGCCACCGCCTGATCCTCACCTACGAGGCCGAGGCGCGCGCGGTCGATGCGGAGCAGGTGGCGACGCGCATCCTCGAAGGCGTCGGGCTTCCGTAGGGCTCCGACAGTGGCCCGCATCGCATCCAACCCCGACGTCGCGGTCGCACTGAGCGCCGACCTCCTCGCGCGCATCCGCACGATCCAGATCCGCACGCGTCGACTCACCGCCTCGCTGCTCGGCGGCGAGTACCGATCCGTGTTCCGCGGCGCGGGCATCGAATTCGCCGACGCGCGCGAGTACACGGACGGCGACGATGTGCGCCTGATCGACTGGAACGTCACCGCGCGCATGGGCACGCCGTGGGTGAAGCTGTTCGTCGAGGAGCGCGACCTCACGGTGATGTGCATGGTGGACCGGTCGGCCTCGGCGCGCGTGGGGACGCCGGAGCGCGGGCGCTTCGGAGCGGCCGCGGAGCTCGTCGCGCTACTCGGCTTCGCGGCGGCGCAGAGCGGCGACCGCGCCGGGCTGCTGACCTTCAGCGACGCGCCCGAGACCTTCCTGCGCCCCGAACGCGGCACCCGCCACGCCCTGCGCATGGTGCGGGACGTGCTGGCCGCCGAGCCCTCACTGGGACAGCGCACAGACATCGGCGTCGCGGCCGACTACCTCGGACGCGTGCTGCGCCGCCGCGCGGTCATCTTCGTCATCTCCGACTTCCTCGACGAGGGGTACGAGGAGTCACTGCGCGGCCTCGCCCGCAGGCACGAGGTGGTCGCGCTCACGCTGGCCGATCCGATCGACACCGCGCTGCCGGACATGGGGATGATCGCCGTGGCCGACGCCGAGACGGGCGAACGCCTGTGGATCGACAGCGGTGACGCCCGCGTGCGTACGGCCTACGCCGAGGCAGCGCAGACGCGCGCGGATCGGCGACGGCGCGCCATCGCCTCCTGCGGCGTCGAGGAGATCGTGATCCCGATCACGGGTGATGTGATCGCGCCGCTCGCCGCGTATTTCCGCCGACGGGCGCAGAGCCGATGACCTCGCGCCGCGCACTCGCGTCGACCGTCGCGATCCTCGTCGCGATCGTGCTCGCCGCGACCGTTGCGCCGAGCGCGTTCGCGCAGCGACCCGCGCCCTCGCTGCAGGGCGCGGCAGCGTTCGACCCACCCGCCGCGTCGATCGGGGACAAGGTCACGTTCACGGTGCAGGTCACGCACCCGGACGATGTGATCCTCAAGGCCGCGACGCCGAACATTCAGGACGTCAATGTGATCACCGTGACGCCGTCCGTCACGACGCCGAGCGTGAACGGAACTCAGGTGACCACGTTCGCGTACACGCTGCAGCCGTTCGTGCTCGGCGCGCTCGACAGCGGACCGGTGCGCCTCTCGTGGCTGCGTGCGGATGGCAGCATCGGCACGTTCGATGCACCCGGCGCGAAGCTCGTCCTCGCATCGGTGCGCGCGTCCAACGATCAGGCGCTCCGTCCGTTGAAGCCGCAGGCAAGCATCGCGGGCGCGCCGCCCGCATGGGTGCGCCCCGCGATCGCTGCCGCAACCGTGCTCGTCCTCGCCCTGATCGCCGCGCTGGTGCTCGCGTTCGTGCGGCGTCGCCGCGCGCACGAGGTCATCGAGGCCGGCCCGGTCGACACGTCGCCGGAGCGGAACGCGCGAGACGCCCTCGACGCGCTCGGGGCGCCGAGGTTGGTGGCGCAGGCCGACTACCAGTCGTACTACGGCGCGCTGGCGCTGACGGTGCGCACGTACCTCGCGGCGCGCTTCGGCTTCAACGCGCACGCGCTCACCACGCGCGAGCTTGAGCGGCGCATGGTCTCGCACGGCGTCGACCGATGGCAGGCACGCCTCGTCGGCGGGCTCCTCGAGCGGTGCGATGACGCGGTCTACGTGCGCCGCTACCCCGAGGTGGCCTCGGCAGACCACGACCTCACGGTCGCCTACGAGATCGTCGAGCTGTCGCGTCCGCGCCTCGAGAGCATCGAGGGACAGGCGGCGCTCGCATGACGCTGATGCTGCCATGGGTGCTGTTGCTCCTCATCCCGCTCGCGATCCTCGCGTGGTGGGAGTGGCGCACGCGGCGTGTCTCGCCCGTCCTCGTCGTGGCGGACTTCGCGCCGCTGCGCGTGGCCGCGAGGAAGTCGTGGCGCATCCGGTTCCGTGCGCTGCCGTTGCTGCTGCGCGCACTCGCGATTGTGATCGTGATCGTCGCGTTCGCCCGTCCGCGACAGGGCCTCACGGTGACCACGATCCCCGAGGAAGGCATTGACGTCGTGATCACCCTCGACGCGTCGTCGTCGATGACCTCGAACGTCGCGGACTCGCGCACCTCGCGGCTCGAGGCAGCCCGCACCGTCGTCACTGACTTCGTGAACTCGCTCGCGGGTGACCGCGTGGGCCTGGTGATCTTCCAGGCGCGTGCACTGACGCTGTCACCGCTGACCAACGACCTCGCCGCGATCCGTGCGCGCGTCGGAACGATCAACCCCGGCCTGCTGAACGACGGCACGGCGATCGGCCTCGGACTGTCCGAGGCGGTCTCGCTGATAAAGGACTCCCCGGCGAAGAGCCGCGTGATCGTGCTGCTCACGGATGGCGAGAACAACGCCGGCACGATCACCCCGCTGCAAGCCGCGCGCGTGGCTCAGACACTGGGCATCCGTGTGTACACGATCGGCTTCCTCGGCTCCGGCGGGGGTGGCGTGGACAGCGCGATGCTCAGGGCGATGGCGGAGTCCACCGGCGCCAAGTCGTTCGACGCACGCACGCAGACCGAGCTGGCCGCCGCGTACAACGAGATCGCGAACCTCGAGCGCTCGAAGCTCGGCGAGCGCCGGTTCACGACCTACCGCGAGTTCGCGCCCTGGCTCGCCGTGATCGCCGTCGGACTGCTCGCGACGGACGGGATGCTGCGCGCGACGTGGCTCAGGACCCAGCCGTGATGCCGGCGATGAGGTGCGCGCCATGACCATCGGCCTCGTGCGCTTCGCCGAACCACTCGCGCTGATCGCGCTGCTGTTCGTGCCGCTGCTCGCTGGCCTCGTGTGGTTCGAGGCGCGTCGCCGTCGACAGGCCAACGCGCGTTACGGCGGCTCGTCTGCGCTGCGCCTCGGCGCGGCGCCCGCGCGGCGCGCGGTGCAGGGAACGCTGCTCGTCGCGGCGGTCGCGCTGCTGATCATCGCTGCGGCGCGGCCCCAGTGGGGTCACCAGGAGACCGAGGCCGAGCAGCGCGGCATCGACGTCGCGGTCGTCCTCGATGTGTCGCGCTCGATGACGGCGACGGATGTCGCACCGTCGAGGGCGCGCGCGGCAGCGGCGGGCCTGCGCGACATGCTCGGCCACCTCGATGGTAATCGCGTCGCGCTGGTCACGTTCGCGGGGACGGCGTTCACGCGCTCGCCGCTCACCGTGGACTTGCCGGCGCTCGCGAACCTCGTCGATCGCGCGCAGAACGACTCGCCGCTGGTGCAGGCGGGCACGGACCTGCGCGTCGCCATCGAGTCCGCCGTGCTGCTGCTGTCGGTCACGGATCGCGCGCAGACACAGGTGATCGTGCTCATCTCCGACGGCGAGGACCTCGGCGCGGACGTGCAGTCGGCGATCGAGCGCGCGAACCAGCAGGGCATCGCGATCCACACCGTGTTCGCCGCGACCGAGAACCCGACCGCACTCCCCGCCTCCAGCGGCGGCACCGACCTGACCAGAGGCGACCCGCGCAACCTCACCGCGATCGCGCGCGGCACCGGCGGCACGACCCGCGACGTGCGAGGCATGGCGGGACTGGCCGTGGACTTCCGCCGGTTGCAGCAGACGCAGTTCCAGACGGCGCAGACGCGCGCATCGCGCGATCACTTCTCGTGGTTCATCGGCGGGGCGCTGGTGCTGCTGCTCACGCAGGCCGCGCTGCCCACCTCGAGCGAGTCGCGGCTGTTGCCGCGCGTCCGCATGCCGCGCTTCGGTCGCTCGAGGCGCGCCGCGGCGGGGGTCGCGCTGTCGGCGATCGTCGTGATGCTCACCGGCTGCGTCGCGGTGAGCGGCACCGAGGCGTACCGGCGCGTCGAGGCGGGCAACGGGCTGTACAGCGCGGGGCAGTTCGACCGCGCGCTGCAGGAGTACACCGCCGCGGCTGGCCTGGATCCAAACGACCTCGCCATCCAGTACAACCTGGCGAACGCCCTGTACCGCCTCGGGCGGTACGAGGAGACCCTGAGCACCATCGACGCCGCGCTCGCGAAGAACCCCGAGGTCACGCTGTCCACGCGGATGCTGTACACCGCCGGCAACGCCGCCGTGCAACGCGAGGACTACGAGCGGGCGCGCTCCGCGTACCGGCAGGCACTCCGCCAGGACGCCAAGGACATGGACGCGAAGGCGAACCTCGAGCTGGTGCTGCGCCGCGTCGCGCCCCCGCCCACCCCGACGCCCACGCCGCCGCCGGGACAGGACGGGCAGGGTCAGCAGCCCGGCCAGCAGGGGCAGGGCCAGCAACCGGGACAACAGCCGGGCCAGCAAGGACAGCCGGGACAGCAGCCGGGGCAACCGGGTGGCGCGGGCGGTGGTCAGGCGCAGCGGCCCGGTGGGCAGGGCCAGCCCGGCGGTCAGAGCGCAGGATCGGACCCCACAGCACCCGGCACGCCATCGGCGACGGACCCTGACGGCACGCGCGCCGCGCTCAACGCCGCAAACGCGGCGCTCGAGGCGGCACTCGCACAACTGGGGCCGGAAGTCTCGCCCGAAGAGGCCGCGAACATCCTCGCGCTGGCGCAGCGCGCGAACGACCTCGGCGGACTAGCGCCCCGCAGCCCCCGCGGGGGTGTACCGGCCCGCTGACGAACGCTCGTCCGCGCGGCCCAGGTGCAGCACACGCGAGATGATCCGTCGACGCAGCTGGTCGCGCACCCGGCAGTAGTCCCGGTCGGCCAGGCGCTCCGCCTGCTCATCCTCGACCGCCGCGTCCTCAACCGGGCGACCGTACCGGTCGCGCGTGAACGCGATGGCGAGGCTGCGCAGCCCACCACGCTCCCCAATGCGCGACCCGAGATCCTCGGCGGCCTCGGCAGGCGTCAGGTGCTCAGCGGGAGCCATGCCGGCCCAACCGGCCAGGCGGTAGATCTTAGCCCAGCGCGCCGCCGGTGCGCGGAGACCGCGGTAGTGCCGCTCCCAGAACACGCGCGCGATCACAGCGAGCACGATGGCGACCACGGACAGCACCAGCAGCGTGGACACCGCCCGCACGAGGAGGATCCCGGCGGTGGTCTCCAGGAACGACCGCGCGAGCGACCCCGACAGATCGGCGCCCGTGTCAGGCGCGAACTCCTCCGGGAACAGGTCGACGAAGTCGCCGGTGCCCTCCGGAATCGTCCGGGCCGCCTCGGCGTCCGCGAGCGCGGAGGCGTCATCGCCGGGACGCGCGACCGTGGGCCTCGAGGGCGTCGGGTTGAACTCGACCCAGCCGAGGTTGGGGAAGTACACCTCCGGCCACGTCCACGCGCGCTGCTCCGTGACGGTGTACTGCTTCGTGATGCTGTCCACGTCCGCGGTGTCGAGGACGAAGCCGGTGGCGACGCGCGTCGGCACGCCGAGCGTGCGCAGCATGACGGCCATCGTGGTCGCGAACTGATCGAAGTAGCCCGCGCGCTGGTCGAACAAGAAGGCGGCAACCGCGTCACGGCGGGGCGGAGCGGGCGGCGGGTCGAGCGTGAAGCTGTACGTGCGGCGCAGGTACTGCTCGATGCGGCGGGCCGCCTCGTACGGGGTGCGCGCGTTGCCAGCGACCTGCACCGCGAGTGCGGCCACCTCCGCCGGCGTCGTCGCCGGGACACCCGTGTACGTGTCGGTGATCGCCTGCGGGTAGTTCGTGCCCGCATTGAGCAGCGTCGGCTGCGCGGCTGCGGAGATGGAGCCAACGGTCGTGTACGTCTTGCCCGGCACGGCGGGGTCGTTCGGGATCACGCCCAGCGCCTGCGACGTCGGGTCGACAATCTGGCGGCCCGCCACGTTCGCCGTGAGCGGATCACCCATCGTGAGCAGCCGACGATCCGGCGCACCCGCGGCGAGCACCTCGACCTGCGCGGTCATGGGCTGGCGGACCTCAGCCTTGGTCTTCTGCGTGCCGAACTCGGCCGCCTGCACCGTCGTCCCCGACAGCGGGACAGGCGCGGCGCTGCCGAGCTTCCACCCACCGCCGGTGTACTCGTCGTACGTCGCGCCGCGCAGGTTGCCCGGTTCGGTCGCCGTCACGCGGTACAGCGGCGTGGAGCCGAGGGCGACCTTGCCCTGGATCGGCAGCGTCGGGCCGAAGGAGTGGATCGGCACTTCGCGCTTCGAGTTGATGCCGACAAACAGCTGACCGAGGGACTCGACACGCGTGGTGACCGGCTCGAGCGCGCGGTTCCACACGCTCGCGACCGGACCCCAGTGATTCGCAGTCGGCACGACCCACGCCGCCCCGACGAGGACGACCGCGACGACGCAACCGATGAACATCACCTCGAGCGACATGAACTCCGGCAGCGCGACGTGCTCCTTGCGCCACTTCGCCCCGGCGCGCAGGAACTCCATGCGCGTCACGAGCAGCACGGACACCAGCAAGAACACGATGAATCCGAGCGACGGCTGGCCCGGCAGGTAGGAGATGTTGGTGAGCAGGATGATCCCGCCGGGGATCAGCGCCGCCCACGCGTTCTGCCAGCGCACCACCGCCCAGCAGGACAGGAACACCACGAGGTACACGAGCGCGACGAGCAGCACGACGAACGGCAGGGGGTCCGTGGAGATCGAGGAGTTCCAGAAGGCGCTGCCCCAAGCCTGCATGCGCAGCGAGAACTCCGCCCAGCGACCCCACCAGCCGGTGCCGAGCGTCTCGTCGATGATCGGCACGCGCTGGAGCACGAGCGCGACGACGACGATCGCGCCGATCGCCACGCCGATCAGCGTGGCGATCGAGGAGTGCAACTTCGACTGGGCCAGCAGCCAGCCAGCCGCCACGGCAACGAGCGCGGTCGTGATCAGCGACGGCATCTCATCCACCCACTCGGAGGACTGGAGCGATCCGATCACGGGGAGCTGCGCGAGCAGGATCAGCAGGAGCGTGGTCCACGACTCCCACGAGGTCCACCAGCGCGCCACGCGCACCGGCTCACCCGCGGTGTGCCCCGTGCCTTGCTCGGGGTTGAAGAGATCGTCGAAGGTGGTGGCTGCCTGTGTCATGGCGTCCTACTTCTTCGCGGGCGCGATGCGCCCGAGCATCGGATCGCTGCCTTCGGACAGCGCCCGGCTGAGGTCGTCGTGGTGCTTCACGGTGTAGGCGTACACGCCGCCCGCCGCGAGGGTGCCGTAGACATCGAGCGGGCTCATCGAGCCCCCGAACGTGTCGGCCTCCAGCAGCACGGCCGCCACCTTCACGCCGCGTCCCTGCAACGACATGAGGTTGAGCGCCCAGTCCTGCGCGGCGGACGGGGTGATCACCACCACCGTCGTGTGGCGACCGAAGCGGCGGGACTCCTCGATCAGCAGGTTGGGCAGCGGCACGTCGCCCGTCGCCCGCGCGAGCGCGAGCGATTCGAGGAGCCGCGTGTAGTGGTTCTGGCCACGATCGGGCTCGTTGATGCGCAGATCGTCGCCGAACGAGATCAGGCCGACCGAGCGGTGCGCGTTGAGGAAGAAGCGCGCGATCGACGCGGCGACCGACACCGCCATCTCCTCGGTGCCCTCTTCGCCCTCGCCGACGTGGTGCTTCCGCTCCAGGTCGAGCACGATCCAGATGTCGGACGCCGGGTCGAGCTCGAAGATCTTCACCATCGGCTGACCGCGGTGCGCGGTGGCGGGCCAGTGCACGCGGTTAAAGGAGTCCCCCGGCTCGTACGGGCGCACGCCCGCGACGTTCGGCGTGACGTTGTGCGTGCGACGGCGGATGCGGCCCTCGCCCGGCAGGTTGGCCGGCGGGATGTAGAAGTTCGGCAGGTCAGGCGCGTTCGGGTAGACGAGGAGCGTGGTGATGTCGCCGAAGGTGCGGGTGAT
This sequence comes from Dehalococcoides mccartyi, assembly GCA_945888895.1. Classification (GTDB taxonomy): domain Bacteria; phylum Chloroflexota; class Dehalococcoidia; order UBA2979; family UBA2979; genus SHYQ01. The sequence continues at coordinate 13,374 of CAMDAY010000007.1, forward strand.
ATGGAAGAAGCCGAACGGGTCGGACGCCGTCACGCGCACCGGGCCGAGCGTATAGAGCCCGCGCACGCGCGTCCTGGTGCGGTAGTCCCAGGAGATGACGCCACGCGAGCCCATGGTGACGACGCGCTTCGCGTTATGGCCCGGCACGGACGAGGGGTCCTCGACCTCCAGCCACATCTTCGGCAGGATCGAGCGCGACCGGACGGTGATGCTGCCCTCGATCGGCTGACCCTGCGTCACGCGCTGCGTCGTGCGCCGCACCTCGACCTCGAGGCTGTTCGCCATCGCCTTGGTCCAGAAGTAGAGCAGCGGCAGCGCGAACGCGGTGATGTAGGCAAGGCGGAAGAGTAACCAGAAGCCGGTTGCGAAGGCGAGCGCGAAGCACCCGACCGTGAGCACCACGGCGAACGTGACGTTGAAGTGACGTCGCGCCGCCGAGCCGAGAGCGATCAGTCGTCGCATCGGTCCCCCCTTGTTGCCCGTGCCGATCTCCGGGCGTTGAGGCCCGAAGGTCTGGCGGGCGAGCCGGGTATCCCGGCCATCGAGCCCGCTGAGACGGGTTACGACCCGCCGCGGGCGCGGGCGCCCGGAACGGGGACGCGCTCGACCGCCTCGGTGACGATCTGGGCGCTGTCGATATCGCGAACGCGGGCGCTCGGACTCACGATGACGCGATGTCCAAGGGTGGGGTACGCCAGCAGTTTCACATCATCCGGCTGCACGAAGTCGCGACCGTCCAGCATCGCGTGCGCCTGCGTGGCGCGCATCAGCGCGAGCGAACCTCGAGGCGACGCGCCGAGGTAGACCGACTCGTGCTCACGCGTCGCGGTAACCAGCGACACGATGTACTGCTTGATCAGCGGGTCGACGTAGATCCGGCCGACCGCCTCCTGCATCTCCACGACCTCGTCGGGCGTGATCACGGCAGGGAGGTCGTCGATCGGGTGCTTGTTCTGCTGCGCGTCCATGATCAGCACTTCGTCGATGGCCGACGGGTAGCCGAGGTGGATGCGGAGCAGGAAACGATCCAGTTGCGCCTCCGGCAGCGGGAACGTGCCTTCGTACTCGATCGGGTTCTGCGTCGCCATCACCATCGAGGGACGCGGCAGGATGTGCGTCGTTCCGTCGACCGTGACCTGGTGCTCCTCCATCGCTTCGAGGAGCGCGGACTGCGTCTTCGGCGTCGCGCGGTTCACCTCGTCGGCCAGGACGATCTGCGCCATGATCGGGCCGGCGCGGAACTCGAAGCGGCCGGAGCCCTGCTGGTAGATCGTGACGCCGGTGACGTCCGTCGGCAGCAGGTCGGGGGTGAACTGGATGCGCGAGAAATTGCACCCTGTGGAGCGGGCCAACGCGCGCGCGAGCATGGTCTTGCCGACGCCGGGCACGTCCTCGATCAACAGGTGGCCACGGCATAGGAGCGTCACCAGCGCGAGGCGAGCCTCGTGTGTCTTGCCGATGATCACGCGCTCGACGTTCTCAAGCACGCGCTCCGCGATCAGCCTCGGATCCTCCATCACGCCCTCCAGCCGTCAGGGGCCAACTATCGAAACGGACGCCGGGTTCTCGGCGTCCGCGCGCTGCGGGTATGACTCGTTCTGGTGGGATGTCTCCCGGGCACCGCTCCCGAGTTACCGGAGTATAGCAATTCTGAAGGTCAACCCCGTCCTCTGACGGTACGATTGATCTGGTTGCATCCAGGTTTCCTGCGGATGCCGCGCAACGCCTTTCTTTGACCCACCGCTCTCACGGCCCCTGACGAACGGAGCCTCCGTGCCCTCCTGGAAGCACCGATCCGCCGGCACCCCCGGCACGCTGCTGCTCGTGCTCGTCGCCCTGGTGACGGTGTTCGCCGCCGCGTGCGCGAGTGGCCCGGCGGCGCGCGGCATGACCGTGGAAACGCCGGCTGCGGGCTCCCCCGCCGCGCCGGCTGCCGCGGCCTCCCCGTCGCCCCGTCCCGCCAAGGCCACCCCGAGCCCGACGCCGAGCGCCTCTCCCACGGTCGCCACCCCATCCGCGACGGCGCCCGGGACGACGATTCCCGCCCGGACGCCGGGGGCAACAGCGCCAGTCACCTCGACCCAGCCCGGCGCCTTCACGGTGCAGGTCGACCCGCCGTTCGTCGGACGCGGGGACACGATGCTCGTGCGGGTCACGGGGCCGAGCGGCGGCACCGTCCGCGTCGCCGGACGCACCATCCCGCTGCTCAGCGGCGCGACAGGTGCGTGGGCGGTGATCGGCGTCAATCTGTACGCCGACTTCGGAGCAGCGACGCTGACCGTGACCGGCCGCGACGCGCAGGGCAACGACGCGGGCACCGCGACGGCGACGTACACCGTGGTCGATCCGAAGCGCCCGGCGGACTACCTCGTGGTCACCGAGGAGGTCGCCGCGATCCTGACGCCCGAGGCGGGGGCGAAGGAGCTCCAGTTGCGCGCGCAGCAGTTCGCCGCCTTCGACCCGACGCCGAGGTGGCGCACCGCCTTCCGTCACCCGATCCTCGCCTTCGAGGTGACGACGCAGTTCGGCTCCGGCCGCTCGATCAACGGCGGCCCGGTGGGCGACTTCCACTCCGGCGAGGACCTCGCCGCTGACGCGGGCACGCCGGTCACCGTCGCCGCGCCCGGCCGAGTCGCGTGGGCCGGCGAGATGCCGATCCGCGGCAACTCCGTGGTCGTCGATCACGGCGGCGGTGTCATGACCGGCTACCACCACCTGCAGGACTACGTCGTCACCGCGGGCCAGCAGATCGAGGCGGGCACCCTCATCGGCCACGTCGGCTCGACAGGCTTCTCGACCGGCCCACATCTCCACTGGGAGCTGACGATCTACGGCGTCAACGTCGACCCGGAGACGTGGGTGAACCGGAACTTCCGCTAGCGGAGCGAGAGCTACCCGGCCAGCGGAGCGCGGGCGACGAGGCAGCGCCACTCGGCCTCGCCGGTGACGCGCACCGCCGTCAAGCCGAGGGCGGCGGCGGCCTCGCGTACCTCGTCGGCGTCGCGGGCGATGAAGCCACTGAGGATCACCGTGCCGCCCGCACGGATCGCGAGCGCGAACGCGGGCAGCAGCAGCAGGTTCACCGTCGACGAGATGTTCGCGACGAGGATGTCGCAGCACGCGCGCGGTGGTTCCTCCCACGGCCAGTCGAGCACCGGCACGCCGATCATCGGCGCGCCGTGTTCCGGGGCGCCGGGCAGCGAGCCTGCGCGGAAGTCGATGCGATCCTCGACGGCGTTGAGGCGCGCGTTCTCGATCGCGATGGCGATCGTGTCCGGGTCGTTGTCGCAGGCACGCACGCTGCCCGCGCCCAGCAGCGCGCTGGCGATCGCGAGGATGCCCGAGCCCGCGCCGACATCAAGCACGTCCGGCGTGCCGCGCTGCTCTTCCTCGAGCGCTTCGAGGCACAGGCGCGTCGTCTCGTGCTGGCCGGTGCCGAAGGCGGTGCCGGGGTCGAGCTCCACGACGACCTCGCCGGGCTGCGGGTCGTAGGGCTCCCACGACGGACGCACGACGAGGCGCGGGCCGATGTGCTGCACGTGGTAGAACTGCTTCCACTCCTCCGACCACTGGTGCGCGCCGACCTCGGCGAAGCGCAGCGCGGGCAGCGGCGCGGTCAGTTCGAGCGCGTTCAGGCGATGGCGTAGCGCACGACGCGCCGCGCCCGCGGCCATCGAGGGAAATGTGGCGCGCACGAGTGACGGTGCGTCGAGTTCTTCGTAGTGGAAGTCGGCGTTGTCATCGACGCGGATCGCGGGCTCGATCGAGACGCCCTCGGCGCCTGCCTCGTGCAGCGCGTCCGACACGGCGTCGACGTCGTCCGGCGCGACGCGTGCGGTCACCTCGACCCAGTGCTGGTCACTCGACGAGGTCATGGAGGTTAGGAGAAGACGTCGCGGATGCGGCCGAAGAAGCCGGCGTCCTCGGCGGGCACCTCGGGCGTGCCGAGGGACTCGGCGAGCTGGCGCATCAGCTCCTTCTGCTCGCTCGACAGCCGGTCCGGCACAACGACGAACGTCCGCACGAGGAGGTCGCCGCGCCCGCTGCCGCGCAGGTGCGGCACGCCGCGGCCCTTGATCACGTGGACCTCGCCGTGCTGCACGCCGCCGCGGAGCTTCAGCTCCTCGGTGTCGCCATCGAGCGTCGGGATGCCGACGTCGATGCCGAGCGCGGCCTGCGCGACGTTGAGCGGCAGGTCGTACACGAGGTTCTGATCGAGGCGCTTGAACGTGTCGTGGTCCGCCACGGCCAGCTCGACGTAGAGGTTGCCCGACGGGCCGCCGTGCTGGCCGGCGTCGCCCTCGCCCGCGATGCGGATCTGCGAACCCTCATCGACGCCGCCGGGGATGCGGACGGTGCGCTTCACGCGCGCGCGCTTCGCACCGGCGCCGCGGCACTCCGGGCAGGGGTTCGTGACGATCTGGCCCTCGCCTCGGCAGCGGTTGCAGGCAGTGACGTTCACGAACTGGCCGAAGAGCGACTGCTGCACGCGGCGCAGCTCGCCGGCGCCGTTGCACTCCGGGCAGGTCTGGCGCTCGCCGCCGTCCTTCTGGCCCGTCGCCTTGCAGTCGTTACATCGCTCGGTGCGCTGGTAGACGATCTCCTTCTCGACGCCGAAGACCGCCTCCTCGAGCGTGAGCTCGAGGGTCGCGCGGAGGTCAGAGCCCGGCTGCGGGCCGCCTCGACGTTGCGCGGTGCCGCGGAAGAACTGGTCGAAGATGTCGCCGAAGCCGCCGAAGCCCTCGTGGCCGGAGAAGCCCTGCGCGCCGCCGTTCACGCCGTTGATGCCGAAGCGGTCATACTTCGCGCGCTTGTCCGTGTCGGACAGCACCTCGTACGCGGCGTTCACCTGCTTGAAGCGAGTCTCGGCCTCAGGCTCCTTGTTCCGGTCGGGGTGGTACTCCATGGCGAGCTTGCGGAACGCCCGCTTGATCTCGTCCGCCGAGGCATCACGCCCAACGCCGAGCACGCCATAGAGGTCAGTTTCAGTCGTCATAGAAATCGCATTATACCGGGCCGGTCGTGCTGAGCACCCGGGGAGCACCCTGACCCGCCCTTAACCGGATGTGAACCGGCCCATTCCGTCCGAGGCATAGGGTCGTGCGTCAGAACCGTTCGAACGCCCACATCCGCCTCGGAGGCACCATGCACCTGTTCCCGTCCACCCGCTGGGCGATGATTGCCATCGCCCTCCTCCTCGTCGCCGCGGCGGCGATCGCGATCCCCGGCCGCCGCGCGAGCGCCGACGACCCCCAGCGCTTCACGTTCGGCCTCTGGGGCGACGTCCCCTACGCGAAGGCGGGCAACACCGCGGAAGTCCCGTTGATGATCAACGACATGAATGCGGCGAACCTCGCGTTCACGGTCTTCAACGGCGACACGAAGGACGGCTCGTCCCGCTGCGACGACTCCGGCTACGTGGAAGCGGCCGCCCGCTTCAACTCCACGACTGCGCCCACGGTCTACGTGGTCGGTGACAACGAGTGGACCGACTGCCACCGCACCAACAACGGGAACTTCAACGGCCTGGAGCGACTGGACTACCTCCGGCGGACGATGTTCAACACCATCGCTTCCTTCGGGAAGACCACGATGCCGCTGGAGCACCAGGGGCCCGTCGGCGGCAAGTACGCCGAGAACACCCGCTGGATCTACGGCAATGTGGCGTTCATCGGCCTCAACATGGTCGGCAGCAACAACAACTTCGTCCTCGACGCGAAGAACTGCGACGATGGCGGCCGATCGAAGCGCACGATGGACGACTGCCTGAAGAACAATCTCGAGGCGGCCTCGCGCGACCAGGCGAACATCGACTGGATGCGCCAGACCTTTGCGATCGCCAGGCAGCGCAACCTTGCGGGCGTGATGATCGTTGCGCAGGCGGACCTCTCGTTCGATGTGCCCGAGACGCTCGCCGACGAGCGCAGCGACCCCAACTTCAACGGCCTCACCCGCTTCATCGACGCGATGGTGGAGGAGACGCAGAAGTACGCAGGGCAGGTGGTGTACGTCCACGGCGACACGCACCACTTCAAGGTCGACAAGCCGCTGTCGATCGACCCCACCGTGAAGAGCGGCAATCGCTATCTCTTCAACGACAACTCGCGCGTCATCCCGAACCTCACGCGCGTGGAGACGTTCGGCAACACCAACGTGAACTGGGTCAAGGTCACCGTTGATCCGACCAGCCGCAACGTCTTCATCTTCGAGCCGATGATGCTGCGCGACGCCGCGTTCAAGGCGCCGACCACCCCGATCCCGACGGCGACCCCTGCCGGCGCGACGGCCACCCCGATCGCGTCGCCCACGGCCACGGCTACCGCCACGCCGAAGCCGTAACCCCGCCGGGCGGCATCGAGCACAAGAGGCCCGGGCTCACGCCCGGGCCTACTTGTGTGTCCCATGTCGAACCCGCCGAGGCGACTATACCTCGCGGAACTCGCCTTCGATCGTCTCGCCTTCGGCGTCTGCGCCGGGCTGTGAGTCGCCGCCGCTGCCGGGGGCGTTCGCGGCCTGCTGCGCACCGTAGACCGCTGCGCCGACCTCCTGCATCGCCTTCGAGAGCGCGGCGAGCTTCTCGCCGATCACCTCGTTGTCCTCACCCTTGAGGGACTCGCGGACCTCGGCGACGGCGTCGGTGACGGACTTCTTCTGGTCCTCCGAGATCACCTCGGCGTTGTCGGCGACCATCTTCTCTGCGGAGTACGCGAGGGACTCCGCCTGGTTGCGCGTCTCCACTGCAGCGCGGCGCTCCGCGTCCTCGGCGGCGTGGGCCTCGCCCTCCTTGCGGAGTCGCTCGACCTCGACGTCCGTCAGGCCGCTCGCCGACTGGATCGTGACGTGCTGCTGCTTGCCGGTCGCCTTGTCCGAGGCCGACACCTTCACGATGCCGTTCGCGTCGATATCGAACGTCACCTCGACCTGCGGGACACCTCGCGGCGCCGGGAGCAGGCCGTCTAGGATGAAGCGCGCCATCGACTTGTTGTCGGTCGCCATCGACCGCTCGCCCTGCAGCACGTGGATCTCGACCGACGGCTGGTTGTCCGAGGCAGTCGAGAACGTCTGGGACGCGCTCGTCGGGATCGTCGTGTTGCGCTCGATCAGCGAGGTCATCACGCCGCCCAGCGTCTCGATGCCCAGCGTCAGCGGCGTCACGTCGAGGAGGAGGACATCCTTCACCTCACCCTTGAGCACGCCGGCCTGCACCGCCGCGCCGATCGCGACGACCTCGTCCGGGTTCACTCCGCGGTGCGGCTCCTTGCCGAAGAACTCCTGCACCTTCGCCTGCACCAGCGGCATGCGCGTCATGCCGCCGACGAGCACCACCTCGTCGATGTCGCCCGGCGAGACGCCCGCGTCCTTCAGCGCCTGCTTCACCGGCTCGATGGAGCGGTCGACGAGGTCGCCGACCAGCTGCTCGAACTTCGAGCGGGTGAGGTTCAGCACCATGTGCTTCGGCCCGGAGGCGTCCGCAGTG
>CAMDAY010000008.1 GCA_945888895.1 Dehalococcoides mccartyi
CGACCAGTCCGCCTTCGGCGACCAGCCGACGCACCTCGCCGTTGCTCTTCACCAGCTCGGCCTCGCGCAGCACGTCCGTCAGCGCGATGCGCCCGGCGACGCCGTGCTCGGGCATCTCGTCCGGCGTCTCCTTCCGCTGCACCGTGGCCTCGAAGTAGGCACGGGCATCGAGCGCCTCGGTGCGGCTGGTGAAGACGGCGGTGATCTCCTCGGCGAGCCGCTTCTTCACCTCCATCGGTGCGAGGGCGCGCGACTCCAGCCCCGCCGCGATCTCGTCGATCTCGATGGGGGTGAGCGGGGTGACAAGCGTGAAGTAGTTGACGATCGAGGAGTCCGGGATCGACATCACCTTGCCGAACATGTCGTTCGGCGTCTCGGTGATCCCGATGTAGTTGCCGTACGACTTCGACATCTTCTGCGTGCCGTCCGTGCCGACGAGGATCGGCAGCGTCAGGCACACCTGCGGCGGCTGCTCGGAGGCCTGCTGCAACTGACGCCCCGCGAACAGGTTGAACGTCTGGTCCGTGCCGCCGATCTGAACATCGGCCTCCAGGTAGAACGCGTCGTAGGCCTGCATCATCGCGTAGAGCAGCTCGCTCACGTGGATCGGATCACCGCTATCGATGCGCTTTGCGAAGTTCTCGCGGCGGATGAACTGCTGCACGGTGTACTGCGCGGTGAGGCGCGTGACGTCCGCGAAGGTCAGTGTCGACAGCCATTCGTCGTTGTAGCGGATCGTGGTCTTCGACGGGTCGAGGATCGCGAAGGCCTGGTCCGTGTACGTGCGCGCGTTCTCCGCGATCTCGGCGTGGGACAGCACCGGGCGCGTCTTGTCGCGGCCGGTCGGGTCGCCGATCGTCGCCGTGAACGATCCGATCAGGAACGTCACCTTGTGCCCGAGGTCCTGGAACTGGCGCAGCTTGCGCATCGACACGGAGTGACCGAGGTGCAGGTCGACGCGGGTGGGGTCGTAGCCGCAGTACACCCGGAGCGGGCGATCTTCCTCAAGACGAGCGCGAAGCTCGCGCTCCATGCTGACGCGCGTCGGCTCATCGCCGAACTCGGTGCCGGCCATGAGGATGCGCATCTGCTCCTCGACGGGGGCCATCTTCCTCGTCGCGTTCGTCATGCGAACCACTCCATCACGAAAACCATTGGCGTGTCTCCTGCACGTCCTGCGCGATCTGCGCGGACAGCGCGTCGAGGCCATCGAACTTCTGCTCGCCACGCAGGCGGTGCAGCAACTCCACCGTCACCACGTGGCCGTACAGGTCGCCCTCGAAGTCGAGGAGGTGCGTCTCGACAGTGGTGTTGCGGCCATCGAACGTGGGGCGCGTGCCGATGTTCGTGACGGCGCAGTACGTGCGCTCGTCCACGAGGGCGCGCGTGACGTACACGCCGTTCGGCGGCAGCGCCCGGTCGGGGGTGACGCCGACGTTCAGCGTGCGGAAGCCGATCTGCCGCCCGCGCTCCTCGCCGTGCAGCACGGGCCCGCGGATCGCGTACGGACGGCCGAGGAACGCCGAGACGTAGTCCATGTTCCCGGTGGCGAGCGCCTCGCGGACGCGCGTCGAGGAGATGCGGTCGACCGCGCCGGCATCGGCGAGCAGCGGCACCGCGAGGACCTCGAAGCCCTGTTCCTGGCCGATGGCCCGCAGGCGCTCGACGGTGCCCTCCCCGCCACGCCCGAGGCGGAAGTCCTCGCCCACGACGAGCAGGCGCATGCGCGCTTCCTCGACGAGCAGGCGCGTGAAGTCGGCGGCAGACACCTGTTGCAGCTCGGAGGTGAACGTCAGCACCGAGACGAACGCCGCACCGAGCTCGCGCAGCAGCTCGACGCGGCGCTCGAGGGACTCGATGTACGAGAACGGCTCGTCCGGGTGCACGACGGTGACGGGATGGGGGTGGAAGGTGACGACGCCGCCGGTCAGGCCCCTCGCGCGTGCCTCGTCGATCATCCGGCCAATGAGCATGCGGTGCCCGCCGTGCACGCCGTCGAACACGCCGATCGAGATCGCGTGGTCACCGGGCGTGGCGGTGCGGCTGAGTTCATCGCGGACGAGGAGCACGGGGGTGGGGCGCCCTTTCTGTGCGGTTCTGCAATCGTACGGCGGCTAGTCGGTGAAGTCCGCCTCGAGCTCCGCGGCATTCGAGGCACCGAACAGCGGTGCGACCGCCCCCTCGAGGCGCACGAGGTCGATGTCGCCGAAAGACTCCGACTGCACGGCCTCGAGGTAGCGTTGCTTGATCAGCTCGAGCACCGCCATGAAGTCGACGATGACCTCGGTACGGCTCGTCGCGCCCTCGATCAGGCTGCGGAACGAGGTGCGCGGCATCAGCTCCAACTGGCCGACGAGGCGGGTGATGCGATCGCGGAGGCGCACCGGCTCGCGGCGCACCTCGCCGACCGGCTCCTCCTCGGGGATGCGCTCCATGATGTCGCGAATGACATCGACCAGGGATGAGAGGGTGACCGACTCAAGGCCGGTGGGCATCTGCACCTTCGGCAGTGGAGCAACGCGGCGGTAGGTGCCGCTGGTGCCGTCCCGGTCCCGCAGGAACTCCGCCGCCTGCTTGAACCGGCGGTACTCGCGCAGCGCCTCGATGAGCGCGCGGATGTCGTTGCCCTCGTCTTCTTCCTCGACTGCGGGCTGCTCCTCGCGCGGCAGCAGCGCGCGCGACTTCAGCAGCAGCAGGCGCGCGCCGATCGCGATGAACTCCGCGAGCATGCCGAGGTTGATCTGCTCTTGCGCGCGGAGGTAGCGGAGGTACTGCTCGGTCACAGCGAGCAGCGACACTTCCGTGATGTCGAGCTCCTCGCGCTCGATGAGGTGCAACAGCAGGTCGAGCGGCCCGTCGAACGTCGGCAGGTCGAAGCGGAAGCCCTCTTCGACGGCGGCCTCGGGCACCTCGGCAGCATCCTCGACGATCGGTGCGTCCGAGGCGGCTTCGACCACAGCGCCCGACGCCGCGGCCGCGTCGACCGGCACGGTGGAGGGTTGCTCCTCGACGTCGGTCGTCGCGGCAGGGACGTCGGTGTTCGGTTCGTTCACCATCAGGCGGACGCGAGCGCGGCGGGCGGCTCGGCGAACGGGCGCGACAGCGCCTCCGCGAGGACGCGCACGTCCGCCGCGAGCTCACCGAAGTTGTTGGGCGTGAGCGACTGCGCGCCATCTGACAGCGCGTGGTCGGGGTTCGGATGCACCTCGATCATCAGTCCGTCGGCGCCCGCCGCGATCGAGGCCATCGACATCGGCCGCACGAGGTACCACTTGCCGGTGCCGTGCGACGGGTCGGCGATCACGGGGAGGTGGCTCAGGCGCTTGACCATCGCGAGCGCGTTGAGGTCGAGGGTGTTCCGAGTCGCGGTCTCGAAGGTGCGGATGCCGCGCTCGCAGAGCATCACGTTCGGGTTGTTCTGCGACATGATGTACTCGGACGCGAGCAGCCACTCCTCGATCGTCGCGGACATGCCGCGCTTCAGGAGGACAGGCTTGCCGGTCTTGCCGGCCTCCTGCAGCAGCACGAAGTTCTGCATGTTCCGCGCGCCGATCTGGAGCACGTCGGAGTACTGCGCGCACAGGTCAACATCGCGCTCCGACAGGCATTCGGTGATCACGGGCATGCCCACCTCGTCGCCCGCGGTGCGCAGCAGCTTGAGCGCGTCGAGGCCGAGACCCTGGAAGGAGTACGGGGAGGTGCGCGGCTTGAACGCCCCGCCCCGCAGCACGTGCGCGCCGGCCTTCCGGACGCCTCGGGCCGCGGTCATGATCTGGTCTTCGGTCTCGATGGCGCACGGCCCGGCCATGAACACGGGCCGACCGCCGCCGACCTTCACGCCGTGCGACAACTCGACGATCGTGGGCTTCGGGTGGGTCTCCCGGCTGGAGAGCTTGTACGGCTTGGTGACGCGGATGACCTCGTCGACGCCGGCCATCATCGAGATCTCGTCGCGGTGGTCCTGCATGACCTGGCCGAGGCCAGCGATCACGCTCCGCTCGACGCCCTGGATCGGCTGTCCCTGCAATCCGAACTGCACGAGGCGGCCCATGACCGCCTGCACCTGCTCGGGAGTGTGGTCGGGGCGCATCACGACGATCATGACGTCGCCTCCTGCTGTTCGACGAGGTCGCGACGGAGCACACGTGCACCTCGCAGGTACTGGTGCTGGATCTCGGCGGCGGACTTCTCGGTGTTCACGTGCATCAGGATGCGCAGGCACATCGACAGGCTGCCCGGCACGTTCATCTCGTGCACGCACTCCAGCGCCACATCCGTCCAGCCGAGGTTCCGCGCGGCGACGGCCGGGAACTCCGCGTTGAGGTCGGCGGTGGTGGAGAACAGGATCGACGCGACGTGCTCGTGCGGGAGCTGGTTCGCCTCCACGATGGCGGTCAGCAACTCGCCGGCCGCGTCGAGGATCGCCTCGCGGGTGTTGGACTCAACGGTGGTCGCGCCTCGGACGCCGCGCACGAGCATCGATGGACTCCGATCGGACAGACAGGACGGTGATGAGGGTGGGTGGAAGGCTGACCAGAGCTGCGGCCACATCGACGCCCGTCGACGCGCCCGATCAGCTCCGCGTATAGGCGGCGTGCCGGAGGGCCTGGTTGGTGGTGATGGGGCTAGCGGTGGTCGGGCTCATGTCCCGCGATCTCCTGTACGAATGCCCGGACGGCCTCCGGGCGCTGCGCCGAGGTCGCCTCGGCGACCGTGCGCACGAACGCGCTTCCCACGACCGCCGCGTCGGCCAGCGTGCCGACGGCCTCCACATGCTCACGGGCCGAGATGCCGAAGCCCACGGCCAGCGGCAGGTCCGTGTGGGCCCGCACCCGCGCGATGAACGCAGGCAACTCCGCGGAGAGCTCGCTGCGCGCGCCTGTGATGCCCACAACGCCCGCGCAGTAGATGAACCCGCTCGCGTGCTCGACCACCAACTTGATGCGTTCCTCGGTCGAGGTCGGCGCCAGCAGGTAGATCATGTGCAGGCCCGCCGCACGGGCCGGCACCTCAAGCTCGGCGGCCTCCTGCTGCGGAAGGTCGACGATGATCAGACCATCGACCCCGGCGCGCACTGCTGCCTCGACGAACCGCCCGACGCCATAGGCGAGGACGGGGTTGAAGTATCCCATAACGAGTAAGGGCGCGCGAACGCCGCGGGCCCGCAGCTCGGCCACAGCCGCGAAGACCGTGTCCGTGTTGCAGCCGCCCCGGATCGCCTCCTCGTACGCCTGCTGGTTGACCGGCCCGTCGCCCAGCGGATCGCTGAACGGCAATCCGATCTCCATCGCGTCCGCGCCCCCCTCGAGGGCGGCCTCGACGAGGCGGACGGTGTCATCCAGCTCGGGCCAGCCGGCGGGGACGAAGGTCACGAGCGCGGGACGCCCCTCGGCGTGGGTGCGCGCGAACATCTCCGCCAGGCGATCGGTTGCCGGGACGGTGGGGCTCAGGGGAGCGGTCACGGGGCGACTCCATACAGGTAGGCCAGGAAGCCCATCCCGTTCACGATCGCGTGCGCGGCGATCGACGTCCAGAGGGAACCAGAGGCACGATACACCGCCGCGAAGACCATGCCGATCACTGCGAACGGCAGCGCGACGCTCAGATTGACGTGGACCAGCGAGAAGGCGACCCCGCTGACCACTAGACCGATCCATGGTCGCGTCAGTCCAGTTAGACCGCGATAGCACAGGCCGCGGAAGAACAGTTCCTCACCAACGGGCGCCGCCACCACCAGCGCCAGCCCCATCACGACCAGGATGGGCGGCGTCCGCGCGATCCCCTCGGGGATGCCGTTGCCCTGGCGCAGCCCGGCGAGATCCCATCCGGTCACCGACTCCAGGAGGAACAAGGCGAGGTAGTAGGCGGCGAGTGCACCGTAGGCACCGACGACCGCCAGCATCACCCAACCCCAGCCGGGCGGCGTGCGCAGGCCGAGGTCGCGCAGCGACACGCCTCGCCTCGCTGCCAGCAGGAGCACGAGGAGCCCCGCCCACGCCTCCACAAGGAGCGTCTCTGTGGTGAACACCAGCGCCACGCTCGGGTCGCCGCGGTCGATCGGCCCGCTGCGCGCGAGCGCGAACACAACGGCGAGGCCAGCGATGACGCCGAGACTCAGGAGCAGCGGCCCGAGCAGGAGGTCGCGCACGCGCCACAGGCGCGCCTCGACGGCGGGGGATGGCGCGGCAGCCGGGACAGCGGGGACCCCGAGCGGGTCGTCGTGGAACATACGTCGAGGCTACCAGCGCGCAGCCGGAAGCGGGCGGTACGATCCCCGGGAGTCAAGGAGCCACGATGCATCCCACCCCACGTCCGCTCATCACCCACGTCATCTGGGACATGGACGGGACGCTCCTCGACACCGAGCCGCACTACCTCCGCGCCGGGAACGAGATGGCGGCTCGCTACGGCCGCGTCCTGACCGAGGAGATCCGGGCGCAGATGATGGGCCGCTCTGGCCTCGTGTCGGCGCGCATCTTCGTCGAAGCCCTCGGCATCCCGCTCACCCCCGAGCAGGTGATCGCGGAGGAGAACGAGATGTTGATCGCGCTCTTCCGCGACTGCCAGCCGATGCCCGGCGCTCGCGCGCTCAGCCGCCATCTCCACCGGCACGGCGTTCCGCAGGCCGTCGCGACCTCATCGAGTCGGGTGCGGGTCGGGCACAAAACCGTGGGGCACGCCGACTGGTTCGCGACCTTCGGCGCGGTCGTCACCTCGGACGATGTCGAACGCCTCAAGCCCGCGCCGGACATCTTCCTCCGTGCCGCCGAGCACATCGGCGCAACGCCTGCCTCGACGCTGGTGTTCGAGGACTCACCGCTCGGCGTGGAGGCCGCGCTGGCCGCCGGGATGCACGTGGTCGCGACGCCCGAGGAGGTCTACCGCGACCGCGTCGGCACCGCCCACCTCGTCCTCACCAGCCTCGAGGAGTTCGTGCCGGAGGCGTGGGGCCTGCCGCCGTTCGCGTAGGCGCAGCGCATGAGTGGATTGGAGGGCGGCCCATCCCCCTGCCCCCTTCCCTGCGCGGGAAGGGGGATGAAATGCAAGGGGCTTCGCCCCTCGCGCTCCCGGTTCCGGATCGTGCGACTTCGCTCACCCTCGGATATCGCCCCTAGAAGCGAAGAATTCCGCCGGGAGTGTGAGGGGCGAAGCCCTTCACTGTTTGCTCTTCTTCTGAACCCATCCCGCGCCGGGAGGGGTAGGGGTGGGCCGCCCCACGGTTGATCCGGAGCAGCACTCGCAACTCGAGGGCTCGCCAGGCTCGCTACACCTCGACGCCGAGGGCGGCGGCGACGGTGTTCATGTCCTTGTCGCCTCGGCCGCTCAGGTTCACGACGATCAGGTCGTCCGGGGTGACCTCGGCGCGCATCTTCAGCACCTGCGCGATGGCGTGCGAGGTCTCCAGCGCGGGAATGATGCCTTCGAGGCGTGACAGCGTCTGGAGCGCGGAGAGCGCCTCGTCGTCCGTCACCGCGGCGTACTCCGCGCGCTCGCTGACCTTGAGCCACGAGTGCTCCGGGCCGACGCCCGGGTAGTCGAGGCCGGCGGAGATGGAGTGCGCTTCCATCACCTGCCCGTACTGGTCCTGGAGCAGGTACGACCGCGCGCCGTGCAGCACGCCGGGGCGTCCCTCGTTGAGCGTGGCGGCGTGCTTCTTCGTCAGGCCCTCGCCGGCCGCCTCGACGCCGATCAGACGGACGTTGTCGTCGAGCATCGGGTAGAACAGGCCCATCGCGTTCGAGCCACCACCGACGCAGGCGATGGCGATCGTCGGCAGGCGGCCCTCTGCGGCGAGCATCTGCTCGCGCGCCTCGCGGCCGATGATCGACTGGAAGTCGCGCACCATCGCCGGGTACGGGTGAGGCCCGACGACGCTCCCGATGATGTAGTACGTGTCGCGCACGTTCGTGACCCAGTCGCGGATCGCCTCGTTCGTCGCGTCCTTCAGGGTTCGCGAGCCGGACGTGACCGTACGTACCTCCGCGCCGAGCACCTTCATCTTGAAGACGTTGAGCGCCTGCCGTCGCACGTCCTCGGCGCCCATGTACACGATGCAGTCGAGGCCGAAGAGCGCGCACACCGTGGCGGTCGCGACGCCGTGCTGGCCCGCGCCGGTCTCAGCGATGATGCGCTTCTTGCCCATGCGCACCGCGAGCAGGCCCTGTGCGATGACCGCGTTGATCTTGTGCGCGCCCGTGTGGTTCAGGTCCTCGCGCTTGAGGTACACCTTCGTGCCGACCTGCTCGGACAGCCGCTTTGCGTACGTGAGCGGTGAGGGGCGACCGACGTAGTTCTTCAGCAGGTCGTCCAGCTCGCGGTGGAACTCCGGGTCGGCCATCGCCGCCTGGTACGCGGCCTCAAGCTCGATGAGCGCGGGCATCAGTGTCTCGGGGACGTACTGGCCGCCGAACTCGCCGAAATGTCCTCGTGCGTCGGGAAGTGTCTGCGTCATCGGTTCGTCCCGTCCTCGGCGCGCCCATCTTGCAGACGGACGGCCTCGATGAATGCGCGCACGCGCGCGTGATCCTTGCGTCCGTTAGTCTCCGTGCCGCTCGACACGTCCACGATCCACGGCTGCACGAGGCGAATCGCCTCGCCGACGTTCTCAGAGCTCAGTCCGCCCGCGAGCAGCATCGGCACGCGCTCTGCGACCCGACGCGCGACCTCCCAGTCGAAGGTGTGGCCGCTGCCGCCCCGATACGGCCCGTGCGCAGCGTCGAGCATCAGCGCGATCGCGAAGCCGGGCTGCACCTGCGCCATCGGGTCGGAGGGCGAGTCGATCGGCGAGACGTGGACGACCTGGATCACCTGCTTCGTGACGAGCAGGCAGTCCTCCCACGACTCATCACCGGACAGCTGCACGAGGTCGACGCCCGCCTCCTCGGCGATCTCGTTGACCTCCTCGATCGACTGGTCGGCGAAGACACCCACCGTCAGCGGGCGCTTCGCGTCCAGGTAGCGCGCGACGACCTGCGATCCGTGCTGGAACCACGTCTCGTTGTCGTGACGCGCGTGCGTGATCGTCTGGGGCGGCAGCGAGAGCTCGTGGCTCGCGAGCGGCCCGCCGAGGGCGCGCACCATCGCCTGCGCTTCGTCGACATCGACCTGCCGCGAGGATTTCGCGAACACCATGCCGACGAAATCAGCACCGGCCTCGGCGGCGGCGAGGACATCCTCGGGCGTGCAGTTGCCACAGATCTTCACGAGAGTCATGTGCGTGCCTCGGTCCCGACCAACATGAGTTCGCGCGCCTTCGCAGTGATGTCGCCGCTGAGCACCAGCGCTTCGCCCACCAGCAGCGCGTGCGCGCCGGCCGCGGCCATGCGCTCCGCGTCCGCGGCGACCTTGATCGAGGACTCCGCGACCAGCGTCACGTCCCCGGGCACGAGTGCCGCGAGGCGCTCCGTCACACCGAGGTCCTCGACGAAGGTGCGCAGGTCGCGGTTGTTCACGCCGATCACCTGCGCCCCGCAGTCGAGGGCAACGCGCAGTTCCTCCTCAGAGTGTACCTCGACGAGGGGTTCCATCTCGGTCGCCCGCACCAGTGCGATGAGCTCGGTGAGCGCGGCGGGCTCGAGGAGCATCGTGATCAGCAGCAGCGCATCGGCGCCGAACGCGCGCGCCTCCAGCACCTGGTAGGGGTCGAACACGAATTCCTTGCGCAGGATCGCGGGCCGGTCGGCGTCCGCACCGACGGCGCGGCGCGCGGCCTCGAGGTCGGCGACGGTGCCCTGGAAGTGGTCGGGCTCGGTGAGCACGGAGATCGCGGCGGCGCCCGCTGCGGCGTACGCCAGCGCCTGCTTCCCGGCGTCGAGGTTCGCGTCGAACAGCCCCTTGCTGGGCGAGGCGCGCTTGATCTCGGCGATCAGCCGCAGCCGCGCGCCCCGCGGCGTCGCGAGGCGACCATTGCGAATGCGGTCGACGAACGACACCTGCGGGCCGAGCCCGCGCATCGCCTCGACGCGTTCGCGAAGCGCGGCCTCGTCGCGCGCGGCGCGATCCTCGACGAGACGCGCGCGGCGATTCGTGACGATGCGATCGAGGACCGTGCCGGTCGTGCGGGCGCGCTCTGCCATCGCGGGTGCTACTTCCCCGCCGCGCGGCGGGTGGCCTCGACGAATGCGCCGACCTTGGCTGCCGCGTCGCCGGACTCGATCGACTGGATCGCCTGCTCCACGCCCTGCCGCAGCGACGAGGCGAGGCCGGTGACGTAGAGCCCGGCGCCCGCCTGCGCGACGATCAGGTCGCGCACGGAGATAGGGCCTTCCCCGCGCAGCACGTCGCGGAAGATCTGTGCGTTCTGGTCGGGCGTGCCGCCCTCGATCTCCGCCGCGGTGTGTACGGACAGGCCGAGGTCGAACGGGGTGATCGTGCGCTGCGTCACCGCGTCGCCGCGCACCTCGAAGACCGTCGTCGGGCCGGTGACGGAGATGTCGTCGAGGCCGTCCTCGCCCGACACGACGAGGGCGTGCCGCATGCCGAGGCGCGCGAGGGCGTGCGCGAGCCGCTCGGCGAGCTGGACGTTCGGGACGCCCATCACGTGGCACTGCGCGTTGGCGGGGTTCGTCAGCGGCCCGAGGATATTGAAGATCGTGCGGAAGCCGAGCTGCGGGCGCAACGGCCCGGCGAACTTCATCGCCGGGTGGAACGTCTGCGCAAACATGAAGCCCACACCCGTCTTCTCGATCGTCTGCGCCACCTGCTCTGGACCCAGCGTGACCACCGCCCCGAGCGACTCGAGGAGGTCGGCGGAACCGGACTGCGAGGTCATCGCGCGGTTGCCGTGCTTCGCGATCTTCGCGCCTGCGCCCGCGGCGACGAACGCCGCGGCGGTCGAGGCGTTGAAGACCTTCTTGTTCGATCCGCCCGTACCGCAGGTGTCGAGCAGCGGCTTCACGTTCACCTGCACGTGCAGCGAGTGCTCGCGCATCGCGCGGGCCATACCGACGATCTCATCGACCGTCTCGCCCTTCATACGCAGCGCAGTAACGAACGCGCCGAACTGGGCCTCGGTCGCGCGTTCGGCGTCGCCCTCGACGAGGCCGGCGCGCATGATCTCGCGCATCGACTCCATCGCCTCGACCTCTGTCAGGTCGCGCCGCTCATCGACGAGCGCTGCGAGTGCCTGCTTGATCATCGTGTGCTCTCCGGCTGCCTGCCCTCCCCCGTCGAGGGGGGAGGTTCTCCCACCCCAACCCTCCCCCTCGATGGGGGAGGGTTGGGGTGGGGGTGATTTCCGCGCTACTTCGCCGTCACCGGCTGGCGCATGTTCAGAAAGTTCTGCAGCAGCTGGTGGCCGTGCTGCGTCATGATCGACTCCGGGTGGAACTGCACGCCCTCGATCACGAACTCGCGGTGACGGACGCCCATGATCAGGCCGCTCTCCGAGCGCGCGCTCACCTCGAGGCTGCTCGGAAGCGTCTCGTCCTTGATCGCCAGCGAATGATAGCGAATCGCCTCGAACGGGCTCTCGATGCCCGCGAAGACGCCCCGGCCGTCGTGGGTGATCTGGCTCGTCTTGCCGTGCATGATTTCGCCCGCGCTGACCACGTCGCCCCCGAACGCCTCGCCGATACACTGGTGCCCGAGGCACACGCCCAGCAGCGGCGTCACCCCCGCGAACGCGGTCACGAGGCCCACGGAGATGCCCGCCTCGTGCGGCGAGCAGGGGCCGGGGGAGATCACGACTTGGTCCGGCCTCATCGAGACGCAGTCCTCGACGGTGATCTGGTCGTTGCGGTGCACCTCGACTTCTGCGCCCAGCTCGCTGAGGTACTGGTACAGGTTGAAGGTGAACGAGTCGTAGTTGTCGATGAGCAGCAGCATCGTCAGGAATCCTTCGGCGGCTGGCCCGCCATCTTCGTCAGCTGTTCGATGTGGGTGCGGTCGTGGCTCGTAATCCCCTGGATCCGCTCCCCGACCTGTCCGAGGCCGCGCGTCTCGCGTTCGAGGTACGCGTTAAGGGTCGTCTCGTCGGCGGCGCGCAGCCACGCGAGCGTCGTTCCGCGCACGGCCTGCACGCGAGCGCGCACGGTCGCCTCATCCTCGACGGGACGCAGGTGGACGTTGTCGGCCCACTGCTTGTCGTTGAAGCGCCGGAACGTGCGCCCCGGCTCGTCGAGGCAGCGCTTCGTCTCGCCGAGGTAGTACGCCTCGACATCCGCGACGTGCGACAGCACGTCGAGCGCGCTCCACCCGGCGTCGAGGTCGTCGCGCCGCCGCGCAGTCGGGACGGCGTCGAATGCGGCGAAGATGCCCCCGCGCGCCTCTACGATCTCGCGTTCGAGCGACGCGGCGTCGAAGGCGGGCGAGGTGATCGCACCCGCCTCGTTCGAGGACGACGCGATCCAGTCGCGCACCTCGGGCAGCAGGTCGAGCGTGTTCGCCTCGACGGGCGGGGCCCAGACGGCCTCGTTGTAGAGCATCCCGCGCAGCTTCAGCTCACCGGTCCAGCCGACGCACGTGAAGGTGTTGAGGATGAACCGCTCGCCCTCCGCGCCCTCGAGGTACAGCGTGTCGAGGAACTCGAACGGACCGGGCTCGACGCCGAGCATCAGCCGCAGCATCCGCCCGAGGGCGTCCTCGGCCGTCTCGTTGTCCGCGACGCCGACCAGCGGCATCGACCAGCGGCCGGCGAACGGGCCGACGGCGTGGCGCGTGAGCAACATCTGCCCGTCGTCCCGCACGAGGACCCCCGCGGACGCGAGCTGCGGCGGGTCGTCGGCGTGTGGCTTCTTCGTCTCTGCGCTCGTCATCGCTAGTAGCCCAGGCTTCCGGTGGGGCCGCCCTCGCTACCCTCGGCGTCATCGATCGCGGCGAGGAGCGCGCGCGCCTTCTGGCGGCACTCCTCATACTCCTTCTCCGGATCGGAGTCGTAGACGATGCCGGCGCCGGCCTGCACGTGGGCGAGCCCGCCCTGCATGACCAGCGTGCGGATCGTGATGCAGGTCTCGATGTTCC
Organism: Dehalococcoides mccartyi; assembly: GCA_945888895.1. Lineage (GTDB taxonomy): Bacteria > Chloroflexota > Dehalococcoidia > UBA2979 > UBA2979 > SHYQ01. The sequence goes on from CAMDAY010000008.1 coordinate 12,961, forward strand.
CCGACATGTCGAAGAAGCCGACGCCGCCCGCGTACGGACCGCGGCGGTCCGGCTCCAGCTCCGCGATGATCTCCATCGCGCGGATCTTCGGCGCGCCGGAGACCGTGCCTGCGGGGAACGAGGAGCGCAGCGCGTCGTACGCGGACATGCCCTCGCGCAACTTGCCCTGCACGTGGCTGACAATGTGCATGACGTGCGAGTAGTACTCGAGATCGAGCCGCTGCGTGACCTCGACGCTGCCGGTGGCGGCCACACGGCCGACGTCGTTGCGGCCGAGGTCGAGGAGCATGACGTGCTCCGCGATCTCCTTCGGGTCGTGGATCAGCTCCTCGGCGAGGCGCGCGTCCTCCAGCGCGTCGACGCCGCGGCGGCGCGTCCCCGCGATCGGGTGCACCTCGACGACGCCCTCCTCGATGTTCACGAGCAGCTCCGGCGAGGAGCCGACGATCGTCGTCTCGCCGAACTGGAGGTACAGCAGGTACGGCGACGGGTTGATCGCGCGCAGGGAGCGGTAGACCTCGAACGGGTGGGCGCCCGTCTCGCGCGTGAAGCGCTGCGAGAGCACGACCTGGACCACGTCACCGCTGGTGATGTACTCCTTGGAGCGGCGCACCGCTTCCATGAAGTCGTCTTTGCTTTCCCAGTTCGACGTCACCTCTTGGCCGCGCACGCCGGTGTTCGGCACATACGGCAGCGCGCCGAGCGGTGCGCCGAGGCGCGCGATCAGCTCATCGATCTTCGCCTGCGCCTGCCGGTACGACGCGTCGATGTCGCCATCGAGGCGCACGTGCGAGACGGCCTTGATCGTGTGCTTGACGTGGTCGAACACCAGCAGCGTGTCCGTGAACATCAGCCACGACTCCGGCACGCCCAGCACGTCCTTCTTGCCCAGCGGCACGCGCGGCTCGAAGTGCGTCACCGCCTCGTAGCCGAGGTAGCCGACGGCACCGCCGTGGAAGCGCGGCAGCCCCGGCACGTCCACCGCGTCGAAGCGCGCCATCTCCGCCTGCACCACATCCAGCGGGTCGCCCGCCTCGTGCAGCCCCGCGTAGACGCGGTACGGCTCCGTGCCGATGAACGAGTAGCGCCCCTGCCGTTCGCCGCCCTCGACGGACTCCAGGAGGTAGGAGTACGGCCCGCGCGCGACCTTCAGGAACGCGGACACGGGCGTCTCCAGGTCGGCGCGCACCTCACGGTACACGGGGACGACGTTCCCCCGGCCGGTCATCTTGCGGACCTCGGTCAGGTCGGGAATGTAGGTGGTCATCGGGCGGCTCCTGCGGACGAAACGACGAGGTGGACGGAGGATATGCAGCGTCGCCAGCGCCAGACCCCGAGGTCAGTCGCCTGCGTCCCCTGTCCCACTCGCATCTCGATCATCGTCCGACCTGTTCTCCACGCAACAAAAAAGGACCACACCCCCGTGGGGCGATGGTCCTCGCGGTGCCACCCACTTGCCCCCCGCGCATCGCTGCTCGAGGGCTCGCTCGAGGCACGGCCGCGGCGCTCACCTCGACAGGTCGAGGCGAAGCGGGCGATGCCCTGGGCATGGATAACGGTGCCCCCACCGTCGACGCCTACCCCTCCGAGTGTCCTCGAAGGATCGGGCCGAGACTCCCGGGTCCATTCCGCCGCTGCTCGTCAGGCGCCGGGCTCACACCTTGCCCCGGCTCTCTTGGCCCCGCGTGCGGCGTACTACTCCCGTTCAACGTCAGTATGTACGCGTGACGTAACGAGGCTACGAGGGGGAGCGGAAGGTGTCAAACGAGCCGAATTCAGCTACGGAGGGAGTTACACGCCCGTACCTGCGAACGTGTACTGTCCAGGGACTCTCGCTTCAGCCTCTCACAACTTGGACTGCCCTGATGCGTCTCCGATCGGCCATAACTCCCCTAGTACTCGCCGTGCTCTTGGCGAGCACTCTCGCACTGGCGAGCCCGAATCGGGCCACCGCGGTCGAGCTTCCTCGATTGGATCGCGAAGAGCTCGCAACGCAACAGGTCGGGTTGGTCTCCGATAGTCGCATCGAGGGCGAATTCACGGGGTGGACCGGCGACACCGCTTACCGGCTATTGAACGGCCAAGTCTGGGTGCAGTCCGGGTACCGGTACGAGTACCGCTACTCCTACAACCCGCGGGTCTTGGTCTTCTACAACTACACCTATCAGGTCTACCTAATGGTCGTGGACAACGACTACAGGAATGTGACTGTCGTCGCACCAGCAACGCACGCGCTAACTTCCTGTATTCAAGGAACGTTCAACGGTTGGTCCGGGCAGACCGTCTTCTCCTTGTGCAACGGTCAGATCTGGGTGCAGAGCACCTACGCGTACACCTATCACTACGCCTATCGTCCGGACGTCCTGATCTTTAGCACCGACTCGGGCCAGACCTATCGGATGAAAATCGAGGGCGTCGCCGACACCATCGGAGTTGCGCGGCTGCGCTAATCAGCCCGTTTGGCGCCCTCCTCGCGGAACTTCGTCAGCGCACGGATCAACTTCACCGGTACCGGCTGGCTGTACGGGAAGCGGATCGTGCTCTTCTCGACCTTGTACGGCGCGAGGTCGTCGGCAAACGCGGCGACGAGGTCCTCGGTCGCCGGGTAGAGCGAGTAGTGCTGCTTCCATGCCGCGCAGTACAGCAGCGGCTCGCCGTTCAGCTTGAACGCGATCATCTGATAGGAGAGCGACTCCTCCGCCTTGGGGGCGGCCTTGCGGATCGTCGCCTCGACCGTGCGGAGCACCTGCTGCACGTCGACGGTGAACGAGCCGATGTACTCGTCCACCGTCGCGTACTTCTTCATCGGCACGAACGGCCTCGAGGTTCCCGGCTACTTCAGGTTGGAGAAGTCCGTCGGGACCATCAGGCGGTTCTCGAAGCGGGCGTTGAGGATGCCGTCACGCTCGGACTCCGCGCGGACGCGCTGCCACTCGGGGTCGGCCTGGAAGGCGGCCATCGCGCGCTCGCGGTGGGCGAAGTCGTCAAAGGCGAGCATGTAGACCAGCTCGTCGCTGCTGCCGCCGACGGCGTTCGTCCAGTAGCCGACGTTCGTGATGCCCTGCTTCTCGAACAGCGCGGTCGTGTGCTCGCGGAAGCGCGCCTGCAGCGCGGCGAGCTTGCCCGGCATGGAGTGGTAGATACGCAGTTCGTAGATCACGGTGGCACCTCTTCTTCACGTCACGATCGAGGCCCACGGCGGGCATCCCGCCGAGGACTCGCGCATCCTACTCGACTGCGCGCGGCTGCGGCGTCACGTCGCAGCGGTCGCAGTCCGGGATGTCGCCGGCGATGCGCGGGGGCGTCGAGGTGCTCCCCCAGTCCTCGATGCCCTCGGTTACCAGCGGGGACCGGTGGTTCCAGCCGCGCGCGCCGATCTCGAGGGCGAGCGCCTCGTGGCGCGCGTGCAGCGCGGCGAGGTGGCCGACCCACCGCTGCGTCTCGGGGTGCTTCCAGTAGCCGCCGTCCCCGCGCAGCAGCGCGGACCACATCGTGTGCACCTCGACATGCTCGCCCAGCAGGTGCTGGCGGCAGAGCGCGGTGACGGGGACGGACCACGAGCGCATCGAGGCGACCTAGCCGCTACCAGGCGTTGTAGCCGCCATCGACGAGCAGCGACTGGCCGGTGACGTAGTCGCTGGCGTGGCTCGCGAGAAAGAGCAGGCTGCCGGCCAGCTCGTGCGGCTGGCCCCAGCGGCCGTAGGGCGTGCGGTCCTCGATGAAGGCCTTGCGCACCGGGTCGTTGTAGACGGGGCTGGTCATCTCGGTCTCGAAGTAGCCGGGCGACAGCAGGTTCACCTGCACGCCGTTCTTCACCCACTCCAGCGCCATGACCTTCGTCAGCTGCAGGATCGCGCCCTTCGAGGAGGCGTACGGCCCCTGCGAGGGCAGCGCGGTGTGGCTGAAGATGCTGCCGATGTTGATGACCTTGCCGTGCCCCTGCCCCACGAACACGCGGCCGGCCGCGCGCCCCGCGAGGAAGTAGCCCTTCAGGTTCGTGTCCAGCACGCGCGTCCATTCCTCGAGGCTGATCTCGAGGATCGGCTTGCGGATGTTCATGCCGGCGTTGTTCACGAGGATGTCGAGGTGGCCCATGCGCGCGACCGTCTCGGTCACCAGCGCCTCAACGCTCGCCTCGTCGGTGACGTCGCAGGTGATCGCCTCGGCGCGACGGCCCATCGCGCGGACCTCGGCGGCCACGGCGTCGATCTCGGCGGAGGTGCGGCTGCTGACGACGACGTCCGCGCCTGCCGCGGCGAGCGCCACGGCGAACGTCTGCCCGAGGCCACGCCCACCGCCAGTGATGAGCGCGACGCGCCCGGTCAGGTCGAAGAGCTGCGTGCCAAGGAGCTCGGGACGGGCGGGCATGGCGGGGTGTTCGTACGGTTCGTTCGTCATGCCCCCGAGTCTACCGAAGCACCTCGGTGTGCGCGCAATCATCGAGGTCATTGGGGCCGGAGCGGCACGGGGAGCGGAGGGCCCTCACCCCAGCCCTCTCTGCCAAGGGGGAGAGGGGGCGGAACGGGGGAGGGAGCCCGGAGGCCCTCACCCTCCCTCTCCCATGAATGGGCGAGGGTTCTGAGCGCGCCGTCCGCCTCCCACTCCCCTCGCCCATCTATGGGAGAGGGGCCGGGGGTGAGGGTTTCCGGTGCCGGGCGGAACGGAGTAGACCCTCACATCAACCCTCTCCCGCTGCGCAGAGAGGAGGCCGGATCGGTTCAGAACCCTCTCCCCGTTTGGGGAGAGGGCAGAGTGAGGGTCGTTCCGGCCTCCGCCGACGTGCCGATGCGCTAGTAGGTCACGCCGCGCACGGAGCCGCCGTCGACGCCGATGGTCTGGCCAGTGATCGCGGAGGCCTGCTGGGAGCAGTAGAAGGCGATCATCGCCGCGACCTCCTCGGGCTGGATCATGCGGCCGATCGGGATGCCGGCGACGGTCGCCGCCTCGGCCTCCTCGTGCGAGATGCCACGCACCTCCTGCGCCCGCGCGATGTTGATCTGGTGGCGGTCGGTGTCCGTGGCGCCCGGGTGGACGACGTTCACCGTGACGCCCGAATTCGCGACGGCGTCCGAGACGCCCTTCGAGATGTTCACGATCGCCGAATTGGTCGCGCCGGCCGTGCTGCCGTTGATCGCCTGACCCATGATCGAGGCGCGCGCGGCCAGACCGGCGACGTTGATCACGCGGCCCCAGCCCGCCTCGACCATGCCGGGGAGCACGGCCTCCATCGCGCGGCGGTAGCCGTGGACCTTCACGTTGAAGTGGTGCAGCCAATCATCGTCCGTGAGCGTGCCCACGTTGAACGACACGCCGTTGTTCACGAGGATGCCGATGCTGCCGAGTTCGGCCTTCACCTTCGCGACGAGCCCCGCGATGTCCTCTTTCACCGACATGTCGGCCTGCACGGCGACCACCTTCACGCCCGTCGCGCTGCGGATCTCGTTCGCGACCTCCTCGAGGCGGTCGAGCTGCCTCGCACAGATCGCGACGTTCACGCCCTCGCGCGCCAGCGCCCACGCCGTGGCACGGCCGATGCCCCGGCTGCCGCCGGTGATGAGCGCGTTCTTACCAGCGATGCCCAGGTCCATGGCTCCACCCTCTGCTCTGTCCTCGATCGGTTCGAGGCTGGTCGATGTACTTCGATCTGCTCGCTCGCCGCACGTTGCTTACGCGAACGCCGGCATCACTTCCTTCGCGAACAGCCGCATCTGCTCTGCCGTGACGCCGGCGAACGCCACCTGTTCGATGCCGCCCGCCTCGAGGCGCTTCAACCGCTCGATGCACTCGTCCGGCGTGCCGATAATCGACGCGCCTTCCACCGTCTCGCGGCGCGCCTCCGGCGGGGAATAGAAGAGGTTCCGACCACCCTCGGACGGGGGTCGCGTCGACTCTGCGAGCACGGTCAGCGCCTCCATCTGCCGCTCGACGAGGCCCTCGCGGTCGGCGGCATCACGCGCCACACGCAGGCTGCGCGTCAGGATCACGTCGCGCGGTGAGTACGGCGCACCACCCGTCGCCTCGGATGCCTCGCGCGCCTCGCGGTACCAGCGCGCGCGCTCGATCTGCTGGTCGATCAGGCCGACCTGGTCGAGGTAGAGCTTGAAGCCCTCGTCCGCGGCGCGCTTGATGGACTCGGGGCTGCCCGCACCCATCCACAGCGGCGGGTGAGGCTGCTGCACCGGCCGAGGATCGACCTGCACGTCGTTAAAGTGCCAGTACTGACCGTCGTGCGAGAAGCGCTCGGTGTCGCGCCACGCGCGACGCAGCACCGTCATGGCCTCCTCGAAGCGCGCCTGGCCGGTGTCGATGTCGATGCCGAAGCCGGAGAACTCGTAGTCGCGGTACCCGCGACCGAGACCGAGATCGAGGCGGCCGTTCGAGAGCACATCGACCATCCCCGCCTGCTCGGCGAGCATCAGCGGGTTGTGCCACGGCACCACGACCACGGCGGCGCCGAGCCGGATCGTGCTCGTGCGGGCCGCGAGGTGCGCCAGCAGCATGAGCGACGCCGACAGCTGCCCGCGTCCGGTGAAGTGATGCTCCACGAGGTAGACGCCGAAGAAGCCGAGCTGCTCGGCCTCGACGGTCATGTCGATGAACTCGCCATATGCCCTAGCGTCGTCACCCGTCGTGCGCGACGGTCCGCCGAAGATCCCGAATCGCATCAGTTTGCCGTCCCCCGGGATCGTGTCCCGTCGTAGTGCTAGGTCGTCGTGCGGGCGAAACGAAGGGCGCGGTCGCCCGCGCCCCTCGCACGTTACCAGCGTTCGCGCGGGCTAGCTGCCGCGCTGCCTCGGATCGAGGACGTCGCGGAGCGCGTCGCCGACCAGGTTCGCGGCCAGCACCGTGAGGCTGATCGCGACGCCCGGGAACAGCGCGAGCCACGGCGCCTGTTTGAAGTAGGACCGGCCCTCGGCGCTCAGCATGCCGCCCCACGAGGGGATCGGCGGTTGCACGCCCAACCCGAGGAAGGACAGCGACGCCTCTGCCGTGATGAACGCGCCGAACTGCACGCTCAACGCAACGATCAACGGCGCCATTACGTTCGGGAGCACGTGCCGTGCGACGATGCGAGGCGAGCTCGCACCGAGCGAGATCGCCGCCTCGACGTACGGCATCGCCTTCACCGCCAGCGTGCTGCCTCGGACGACGCGGTTCACCGTGGTGGAACCGACGAGGCCGAGCGCGATGGCGACGGTGATCAGGCTCGGCAACTTGCTGCCGATCGCGACCACCAGCAGCATCGCCAGCAGCAGCAGCGGAATGGAGTGGATGCCGTCCGTTACGCGCTGAAGCACGAGGTCGAACTTGCCGCCGAGGAAGCCCGACGACACGCCGAGCAGCCCGCCGACGACCCCGCTCAGCAGCACACCGGACGTGCTGGCCAGGATTGACGTCCGTGCGCCGTAGACGACGCGGCTGAATACGTCACGCCCCAGCGAGTCCGTGCCGAAGAGGTGTGCCCAGCTCGGCCCCTCGAGCCGCGCGGCGAAGTCCTGCGCCGCGTAGTCGTAGGGAGCGATAATCCCGGCCCCTGCCGCGAAGACGATCACACCGATGATCACGATCCCGCCGGCCGACTCGATCGGGCGGCGGCGCACCTGCCGCATGAAACGCCAGGCGAATGACCGCTGCGCGGGAAGGGAGGACGCTGCACTGGCGCCGGCTGGCGCCGCTTGAACGCTCATGACCGTGGCCTTCCTATGAGTACCGGATGCGCGGGTCGAGCCACGCATACGAGATATCGACGAGCAGGCTCATCACGGCGACCACAGTGCCGAAGAGCAGCATGTTCGCCTGAAGCTGTGTGTAGTCCCGCTGGCGGATG
>CAMDAY010000009.1 GCA_945888895.1 Dehalococcoides mccartyi
GCCGTCGCGGCGCTCGTCCCCGGCATCGAGGACACCACGCCCGTCGACGGCGGCGCGTACGAGGGCAAGCTGCGCATCCGCGTCGGCCCCCTCGCGTTCACGATCGCGGGACGGGCCACCGTGGAGCAGGACGCGGACGGCACGTGGCGGATGCGCGGCGAGGGCAAGGACGGGCGTATCGGCGCGGGCGTCAGCGCGAGCCTCGAAGCGCAACTGCGCGAGGTGACCCCGGAGACCACCGAGGTGCAGGCGGTGGCCGACCTGCAATTCTCGGGCCGCCTCGGTGAGCTGGGTCAGCCGCTGATCAAGCGCAAGGCCGACGCGATGCTGGAGGAGTTCACCGAGAACCTGCAGGCGCACTTCCGCTCGGCCTAGCGCGCCCTGCTACAGCTCGACGGTGCCCCGAATGCGCGTCGCGCTCCGGCCGCCGACCCAGACCACGCCGTCTTCGGACTGTTCGGGGCGCACCCGGCCGCCTCGACCGAGCCGCGCGCCCTGCGCGACGAGGTAGCGCGACGGCGCGTGGCCGAGCGGGATCAGCCACTGCGCGAGGCTGGCGTTCAGGCTCCCGGTCACGGGGTCCTCGGGGATGCCGATCGGCGCGGCGAAGGCACGCACCTCGAACTGCGCCGGTGCGCCCGCCTCGTGCGGACCGATGACACCAACCTTCGCGAGGTGCTTGAGCGCAGCGTGGTCTGGCTCGATCGCGAGGACACGCGCGGCGCTGTCGAGCAGCAGTCCGAGCCACACCGGCCCGTTGTCGAGCAGCCGCGCCTCGCGCACGTGCTCCCGCTCGACGCCGATCGCGCGCAACACATCGTCGAGGAGCACCGGATCGACATCCTTGACGCGCAGTGGGGGTGCCTCGAACGCCGCGCCATCATCGTCGCGCCTGATCCGCACCAGGCCGACGGCGCACTCTTGCACAACGATCGCCGAATCGCGCGGCGTGCCGCCTGCCTCGAGCCAGGCACAGCTCGTGCCGAGCGTCGGGTGGCCCGCAAACGGCAGTTCCCCGCCCGGGGTGAAGATGCGAACGCGGTAGTCCGCGGCGTCCGAGGTCGGGTGCAACAGGAACGTCGTCTCGGAGAGGTTCGTCCAGCGTGCGAACGCCTGCATCGACGCCTCGTCGAGCGCGTCGGCATTGTGGACCACCGCGAGCGGGTTGCCGCTCAACGGACCGTCCGCGAAGACATCGATCTCGGAGAACCCGAACTGCGACATCGTCGGCCCTAGCGGCCCATGTCCTTCTGGTAGCGCGCCATCGTCTCGGCGTTCGCGGGGTAGAGACCGGGCAGGGGGACGCCCTTTCCGATCTCGCCCATGATCCACTCCTCCAGTTGCTCCTGCTCGGCAGCCTCGGGCACGATCTTCTCGAGGAGCGCGGCAGGAATGACGACGGCACCGTCGTCGTCGACCACGATCGTGTCGCCGGGGAACACGGCGACCCCGCCGCAGCCGATCGGTTCCTGCCAGTTGACGAACGTCAGCCCGGCGACCGAGGGCGGCGCGGCGACGCCGTCGCACCACACCGGTAGCCCGCTGCCAAGCACACCCGCACCGTCGCGTACCACCCCGTCCGTGACGAGGCCCGCCACGCCGCGCTTCTGCATCCGCGAGCAGAGGATGTCGCCGAAGATGCCCGCGTCCGTGATGCCCATCGCGTCCACGACGACGATCACCCCCGCCGGCATGTCCTCGATCGCGCCGCGCGTGGAGCGGGGATTCGCCCACGACTCGGGCGTGGCGAGGTCCTCGCGCGCGGGGACGAAACGCATCGTGAACGCCTCGCCGACGAGGCGCGGCTGGCCGGGCTTGAGCGGCTTGGTGCCGCGCATCCAGACGTTGCGGAGGCCGTGCTTGAGCAGGACGGTTGTGAGCGTCGCGGTGGAGACGCGCGAGAGCGTGGCGATGGTGGTGGGGTCGAGCGGCACGATGCCTCCAGTGCGGTGAGCGTGAGAGTGCTGGCCGCCATCATCGCGCGGCGCGGGCTCGCGTGGGGTGCTCATTGCGGACGTGTTCGCCGCCGGAGAACCGGAACGGCGGCTGCCGTCACATCGGGCAGTCGAGGTGAAAGCGTCAGGCGGCCCATCCCCCTGCCCCCTTCCCGGCGCGGGAAGGGGGATGAATAGCGAGGGCTATCGCCCTCGCGCTCCCACCCGGATCGAGGATGCTTCGCATATCGCCTTCGGGAATGGCTCGCTCTTGAGAACGATCGAGGCCTGACAAAGTCCGCCGGGAGTGTGAGGGGCGCAGTTCCTCACACCTGGTTATCTCCTTCTCAACCCCTCCCGCGCCGGGAGGGGCAGGGGTGGGCCGCCCGACGCTGCCACCCCGACCCTGCTCATGCTGCGGGCGGGTGGCCTGATCTCCCAGGCGGCGCGTCTCACCTCAACCTTCGGTACAGTCGATAGAGACGCGCGCGCATCGAGGAGCGACATCGGGTGGAAGCAAGCACGGTTTCGTCGATCCTCGCGCCGGGGGCACTGCTGACGGTGGTCGGGGCGGTGATGGCTGCGGTCATGGCGGGCGCGCCGGGCGCGCACGCGCTGCGGGCGTTCCTCATCGCACGCGGCGCCTGGCTATCCTTCGGCGTCGCGGCGATGGCCACCCTCGGATCGCTGTACTACTCCGAGATCGCCCACTTCCCGCCGTGCGAGATGTGCTGGCTCCAGCGCATCGCGATGTACCCGCAGGCGGTGATCCTCTTCGTCGCCGCGATCACACGCGACGTGAAGGCGTGGCGCTACACGGTTCCGCTGTCCGCGATCGGCCTGCTGTTCGCGCTGTACCACTACCAGCTGGAGCTGTTCCCCGACCAGCCGACCATGTGCTCCACGGAGATCCCGTGCAGCGTGCGGTTCGTCGAGGTCTATGGCTTCGTGTCGATCGCCTTCATGGCGGGCTGTGGCTTCGTCGCGATCATGGCGCTGCAACTGGCGATCGCGCGCGCACGGCGCTTCGGCGGGGGCGTCGAGGCGACTCGAGCGCGCTAAGCGCAGAGCGTGGCGACGGCGCGTGCCACCTCGTCGCCGCGCAGGTCACGCGTGTCATCGGACTGCACGAGGATGCAGCGGCCACACTCCAGCACGTCGAGCGCGAAGACGCGCAGGTCGTGCGGATCACGCGCGTCCACCACGATGCCCGACTGGACGACCTCGCGCAGGAGCTGATCGAGTAGGGCGTGTGACCTCGACGCCCCGCGCACCACGACAATGCCGACGCGGGGGTCAAAGGCCGTCATGCCCCAGGGGCGCTCATCGTGGTCGTGGAAGCGGTGCAGCGCGCCGTTGAGCGCCTCGCGCTCGTCGTCCTGCCGGACGGCGTACGCAGAGACCGGGCGCGGCACCGGGATGTCGAGGTCACGCAGCCGCCGCGCGAGATCCTCGTCGTCCGCGAGGAGCGTGTGCGGCGCGTCCCAGGTGGGGAAGCGTGCGACGTCGCCCGTCGGCACCTCGTCGCCGATCAGCGCACGCATGCTGGCGAAGGGGATCGCGATGCGGCAGACGAGGTCACTCGACGCCGCGTCTGGCGCAAGCGTGGCGAGTGCGACCCACATCGGGTTCTCGTCGGGGGCGTCGTTCACCATCGGACGGACGGGGCCTAGGCGCGAAGCAGGCGGGCGAGGTCGCGGACGTCCTTCATGTCTTCGAGGCCCCAGACCGCCTCGATCAGCGCGCGGCTGCGGCGCTTGCCGAGCACGGGCTCGATGAGTGAGTACGCCTTCGCCTCGACTTCCTCGCGCGTCATCGGGTTCTCCGAGGTGCCGCGGACGGTGGCGGTGTGGTGGTGCAGCGTGCGTCCGTCCTTCAGCAGCACGTCGACGGTGCCCTGCCGTCCCGGAAACTCGATCTCGTACCCCTCGACGCCGATGAGCTCGATGCGCTCGCGCAGCTCGGTGGTGCGCTTGTCCCGCATACGCGGCTCGTCGTGCGCGGCCTCGAACGAGGCGGTGCCGTCCATGAGCATCACGGCGCACATGTGCTGCATGTTGATGTCGGGCATCAGGCGATTGTCGACCGTCTCGGCGGACCCCGGCGACACGCGCACCGTCACCTTCTCGACATCGCCCGCCTTGATCTGGTGTTCCTTGAACAGTTCGAACAGCGAGTCGAGCGGCGCCTGGATCGGGGAGCCGACGGTCCAGCGCTTGATGTTCGTGTTCATGATCTCGTACCGGACGCCGAGTTCGCGCACCAGCTCGCCCGGGTTCGTCGGGCGATCCTTGGTGCCGTACGCCTGGAAGAAGTTGCGCGGCCCAACGAACAGGTCGTCGACGGCCGTGAAGCCGAGGCGCACGAACGTCGCCGCGAGGACACCGTTGCGCGCAGGCATCCCGCCGAAGTCGAACGCCTTCTCGACGTGCTCGAGGTCGTGGATCCACGCGCCGACGCCGGACGCCTGCTGACCGGCGTAGGACAGCGTGTGCCGCACCTGCGTCGCGTCCAGTTTCGACATCGCGGCGGCGGCAGCAGCCGCGCCGAGGCTCGGGCTGAACGAGTGGGTCGAGTGGCCCTTGGAGAAGAAGCCGCGCGCGTCGAGCGCCATGCTGAACCGCGCGCCAACGTCGTAGCCGAGCGCCACAGCGCGAAGGAACGAGGATCCCTTCCGGTGCTGGCGCTCCCCGACGGCGAGCGCGGCGGGGATCACGGCGCAGCCCGGGTGCGTCACGGAGCCGGCGTGCGAATCATCCGTCTCGTCGGCGTGGGCCATCATCCCGTTGGCCAGCGCCGCCTGTTCGACGGTCGTGCGCAACGTCGTGCCGACGACGGTCGCCTCCTCCTCGCCGCCACGGTTCCGCGCGTACTTGATGGCCATCTTGCCGGGCAGCAGCTTCGAGCCCGAGACCATCGCCGCGAGCGTGTCGAGGACGTGGTGCTTCGTCTTCTCCTCGACCTCCGGGGGCAGCGGCTCCTGCGTCGCACCGACGATGTAGTCGGCGAGGGTCTGAGTGGTGGCGGAGACGTTGGATTCGGGCACGGTGCTACCTCCGGATCGCGGGCACAGAGTCATGCTACCCCGCCCGCGAGGGACGCAGGTTATGGACACGACCGTGCGAGGAAGCGCGACGACCGCGCAGCTCGCTACTTCGTCAGACGGTCGACCTCGGCCAGCTCTTCGGCGGTGAGGCGCCAGCCGTCGGCGGCGGCGGCGTTCGCCGTCACCTGCTCGGGCTTCGTCGCGCCCGCGATGATCGAGCCGACGTAGTCGAGCGACGCCAGCCACGAGAACGCCAGTTCGAGGATCGTGTGCCCTCGCTCCTGCGCGAACTGCGTCAGCGCCTCGACCTTGTCGAAGTTGGCGTCCGAGAGCGTGTAGCCGCTGATAGCGTCGGAGCCCTGCGCGAGGCGCCCCGCCTCGGCGGTCGCGCCTCGGCGGTACTTGCCGGTGAGCAGGCCGCTGGCGAGCGGGTAGAACGGCAGCAGGCCGAGGCCGAACTCACGCGCGGCGGGCACGACCTCCGCATCGAGGCTGCGGTTGAGCAGGTTGTACTCGCTCTGGATCGAGACGAGCGGCGCGTAGCCGCCGGAGCGCGCGGTCCACTGGCTGTCCGCGATCTGCCAGCCCGCGTAGTTGGACACGCCGACGTACCGCACCTTGCCCGACGACACGAGGTCATCGAGCGCACGCATCATCTCCTCGACGGGCGTCATGGGGTCGGGGCGGTGGATCTGGTACAGGTCGATGTAGTCGGTGCCGAGGCGGCGCAGGGACGCCTCGACGGCCTCGAACAGGTAGCGGCGGGACGCGCCGCTCTTCATCGGACCGTCGCCCATCGGGATACCGCACTTCGTGGCGATCACGGCATCGTGGCGGCGGCTCTTGAGCGCGCGGCCCAGGTACTCCTCGGACGGGCCCTTGCCGCCGTAGACGTCCGCTGTGTCGAAGAAGTTGATGCCCTGCGCGAGGCACTCCCCCACCACCGCGTCCGCCGCCTCGGCGTCGATCCCCGCGTCGAGGCGGTGGCCGAAGTTGTTCGTCCCCAGCCCCACGATGGAGACGTACAGGCCCGACTTGCCGAGGGTGCGGTATTCCACGATGGCTCCTTCGAATGCACGAGATGCGACGCCGAGTATAGAGTCGCGCTTGCTCGGAGTCGCTCGCCGTGCGGTAGTCTCGGGACGCACCAGAATGGAACCGCGATGTCGACCTTCCTGACCGACGAGCAAGAAGCACTGGCGACGGAGATCGCGACGCTGCTGACCGAACGCGGCGAGACGGTCGCGGTGTCCGAGGGCACCTCGGGCGGCCTCGTCTCCGCGGCGCTCCTGTGGGTCGCCGGGGCGTCGAAGTACTACCGCGGCGGGGGCGTGCTCTACACGCTGCCTTCGCGCATCGCGCTCGCGGGCGTGCCGGCGTCGTCTTACGAGAACTACCGCGGCACGACGCCAGAACTGCTCGCCGAGCTGACCGAGGCGGTCCGCACGCGCCTCGACGCCACCTGGTGCATCGGCGAGTCCGGGCTCGCGGGCCCGACCGGTGGCCGCTCCGGGGCACCTCCCGGCCGCACAACCGTCGCCGTCGCCGGCCCCGTCGTCCGCGCCGAGGTCGTCGAAACCGGCACGACCGACCGCGCCGAGAACATGACGCGCTTCACCACGATCGCACTCACCTACCTGCGCGACGCGATCCTCGAAGCCCCCGCGAGCACGAAGGCGTAGCGATGCCCGAGGAGCGATCGCGGCTCGTCTACTCGACGGACGGCACGAACGCCGGGCGCATCAAGCCGCCGGAGCCGCCGCGCCGCGCGCCCTCGAGGCCCCCATCGCAGAAGGCCGGCCCGCCGATCCCGGACGACGGATACGTGCGCCTGCGCCGCGAGAAGGGTGGCCGAGGCGGTAAGACCGTGACGACGATCACCGGCCTCCCCGGCGGCGAGGCCGACCTCGAAGCGATGCTCAAAGTCCTCAAGCAGCTCTGCGGCGCAGGCGGCACCCGTGAAGGCACCTCGTTGCTGATCCAGGGCGACCACCGCGACCGCATCCAGGCGAAGCTCGAGGCGCTCGGGCACAAGGTGAAGCTGGCGGGCGGGTAACTCCTCGCGCGCTGCGCGAACCGGAAGTGGGGCGGGGCGTTCGTGTACCTCGAACGGTCCGGTGGCAGTGGCGGGCGACCCACCCCTACCCCCCGGCGCGGGAGGCGCTCTCAAACCAATTGTGAGGGCTGCGCCCCTCACATTCCCGGCGGACCTCGATGGGCGGCGCAATGTAGGTGCGAGGGATTCGAACCGCCGCTGAGAGCCGGTTGCTGAGGCTCCGGAAGGTCGGGTTCCTCAAAGGGCGAAGCCCTTTGAACTTCATCCCCCTTCCCGCGCAGGGAAGGGGGCAGGGGGGATGGGCCGCCCGTGCTGTCATCTCGACCATTCGACGTACACCGACCACACGCCTGCGCCGCCTCCGCCCTGCGCGGCGAGCGACCTCGCGCGCCACGCAGCTCCACGGGTGGAGTAGAGTGCGCCCGGCACTCACCCCGACCCGCATCCGAGGAGCACCGGTATGGCAACGAACCCTGATCTGAACGCCAAGGTGGCAATCGTCACCGGCGCGAGCCGAGGCATTGGCGCGGATGTGGCGCGCGTCCTCGCGCGGGAGGGCATGACCGTCGTCTGCGCCGCGCGCACGGAGAACGAGGGCGAGTCGCGCATCCCCGGCACGCTCACCGACACCGTGGCCTCGATCGTCGAGTCGGGCGGCAAGGCCGTCGCACGGCGCGCCGACATGTCGAAGGAGGACGACGTCCAGGCGCTCTGGGACTGGTCGGTCGCCGAGTTCGGGCACGTGGACGCCGTGATCAACAACGCCGGCATCTCGCCCAACGGCACCATCGAGAAGATGAACTGGCGGCACTTCCACCTCGCCTTCCAGATCAACGTCGCGACGCCGGCGTTGCTCTCCCGCCTCGCCGCCACGCACATGCGCGAGATCGGCGGCGGCTCGATCATCAACGTCTCCTCCGGCGCAAGCCGCGGCCCGGGGCCCGGCCCGTACACCGAGGTGAACCAGAACCGCACGATCTACGGCCTGACGAAGATCGCCCTCGAGCGCATGACGCAGGGCATGGCCGCGGAATTGTGGGCGGACAACATCGGCGTGAACGTGATCATGCCGTCGAAGCAGATCTGGGTCGGCGGCACGATCTACGTGCAGCAGCAGCGCAACCCGGAGGGGTTCGACAGCCTGGACCTCACCGGGAAGCGCAAGGACGGCACGATCATGGGCGACGCCGCCGCGGCGATCATCCGTGCCGACCACGCCGTCTACACCGGCCAGGTGAAGAACGACGAGGACACCCTGAAGGCGATCCTCGGCACCACCGACTTCAGCAAGTACGCCACGTACTAGGCGCGCACACTGGCCGCACGCACGAAGGGCCCCGGTTCGCCGGGGCCCTTCGCCGTCCTCGGGCTCGCGTGCGCTACTCGGGCTGGTCGATCACCGGCAACGCCTGCGACGCGCGCCACGTCGCCATGCGGCGCAGGTACTCGAGGTGGGCGAGGCGCGCGCGAATGAACAGCACCGCGAACGCACCCACGGCGATCCACGCGATCGTGCCGCCGAGCGACATCGAGGCGAACCGCACGCTGTCGGGCACGGCGGTCATCGGCACCACGCCGCGCAGCAGCATAGCGACGAGCAGTGCGGCGGCGAACACAGGGCCGCGCCGGCGGCTGGGCGTGCGCACCAACCGCTCGCTCGCGAACTCCGGGAGGATGAGCTGCGCCATCCCGACGATGCCGAGCGTGACCACGCCCAGCGCGAAGACGTGGCGAGTGGCATCGACCTCGCGCGGGGGCACAGCACGATCGAAGACGAACACGCCGAGGCCCGTGGTGAGCAGCAGCACACCGGTCAGCGCGAGCGACATGAGCGCGCCGCGCAGCGCCCACGACAGCGGCTGGGAGGCGGCGGCGAACCGCGTCTCGCGCTTCCAGAAGCCGAAGGAGCTGACCAGCGTCAGCACCCCCGCCCCGACCGTCGCCTGTCCGAGCGTCGCGACGCGCGTCCCGTCGAGGAGGCTCGCGCCGACCCAGACGAGCAGCCCGGCCTGCACCAGGCCCGACCCGGCGAGGCCCAGCGCTCTCGAAGGTGCGGGCATCCCGAAGAGCGTCGGAAACGAGCGCAGACCGACGCCGGTGAACACACAGAGGACGAACCCGTAGAGCTGCATCGCCAGCAGCAGGCCGTCGCGATCGCCGCGGAGGATCGTGCCGCCCTCACCCGCGAGTCCCGCGAGCCAGGCCACGCCGAGGACGGCCTGCGCGAGGAGCCACAGCGCCCCCGCGCCGATCTGGACTGCGTGCGGCGCGCCGCCGCGGATCGCCCCGCCGAGCACCGCCCAGAGCGCACCGGCAAACAGCAACGCGCCGATCGCCTCGAGCAGCGCGCCAAGCACCATCGCCTGACCGCCAAGCGGGCCATACGCCGCGATCGGCTGGCCGATCGCGCGCGCCAGCAACCCGGCCACGAGACACCAGAACGCGCCCTCGACCATCGTCGAGTTGAGCGGACGGCCGTTGCCGAACCTCGGCGCCAGCTTGGCGCCGACGCCGAGCACGAACAGCCCCGCGAAGCCGAGGACCTGGAGGTGCCCGTGCAACTGCGCGTGCGTCGCCCAGGAGACGGAGATGCCCCGCAGCAGCGCCTCCACCGACAGCGAGACGGCCAACGAGAAGCCTCCCAGGACGCCGAACGCCAGCGCGGCATAGATGAAGGGGATGTGGACATCCGCCAGGCGATCGCGGCCCGGCCGGGCGGGCGGACTGCCGGCGGGTGGTGGTGATGCGGTCATGGACGCCTCCCGGACGCCATCCCAGCATCTGCCTTCCTCAGCTCGAGCGGTACGAAGCGACAGCGCCCCTTTACGCGCGCGTTTCTCGCGTGCTACATGCAGGCGACCCGCGGCGGGCCACGCGGAGAGCAGCCAACGCTATGCTCTCCACGATTCGCCGAGGCGACGCGATCCGAGGGGGCCGCGAACGCGCGCGGGGCAAGTCATCCCAGCCGCCATACCCGGGGAGGTAGTGCTGTTGTCAAAGGTGTTCGATGGTTTGACCGTCATCGAACTTGCCGACCGGCGGAATCAGATGGTCGGCAAGATCATGTCTGACGCCGGTGCGCGAGTAATCCAGATCGAGCCGACCAGGGGGAGCCCTGGTCGGTGGGTCGGCCCGTATCTCAACGACGTGCAGGACCCTAACAAGAGCCTCGACTACTGGTGGTACAACACCGGCAAGGAGAGCGTGGCGCTCGACATCACGCGCCTGCCGGGCCAGCAGATGCTGCGGCGCCTGATCGAGCAGGCCGATGTGTTCGTGGAGAGCACGAAGCCGGGCACGCTGGCGAAGTACGGCCTGGACTACGCGTCCGTCGCGCCGTCGAACTCGAAGCTCATCTACGCGTCGCTCTCTGACTTCGGTCAGGACGGGCCGTGGGCGCAGCTGGAGATGAACGACCCGGCGCACCTCGCCCTCGGGGGGCAGATGGGCGTCGGCGGGTACTCCGACCCGAAGGAGACGCCGATCGGCGGGCAGGGCCGGCAGGCCTACAACGCCGCCTCCGTGATCACGACGCACAGCATCAGCATCGCGCTGTGGGATCGCATGACGACCGACCTCGGTCAGTACATCGATGTCGCGATCCACGACTGCTGCGCCATCTGCACCGAGCGACCGGTGTCGTACTGGATGTGGTATAACCAGCCGTCCGTCCGCCAGACCGGCCAGCACGCCGGCCCTGTGTACGCCCTGCCGATCCAGGTGCAGGCCGCCGACGGACGCTACATGAACGCCCGCTTCAACTTCCCGAACAACGTCTGGCCGAAGATGGTCGAGTGGCTCAAGGAGCTCGACGTCGTCGGCGACCTGACGTCCGAGAAGTGGAACGACCCCCCGACGCGCGCCGAGGCGGCGAAGGTGGGCGGCGAGATCGAGGTTGCCCTGAAGGCGCTGCTGGCAAAGGTGCCCGCGCAGGAGGCCTTCGAACGAGCGCAGTCGATGGGCCTCACGTGGGGCGTCATCCGCGCCCCAGAGGAGAACCTCGACATCAGTCACTTCAAGGAGCGCAACTTCTGGCGTGACATCGAACACGAGGACATCGGCAAGACACTGCCTTACCCGCGCGGGTTCTACTTCAGCGAGGGTCTGGACGTCTCACCGGACGGCCGCGCGCCGCACCTCGGCGAGCACACGAAGGCGATCCTGACCGAGAAGCTCGGCATGGACGCGGCGCAGGTGGATATGCTCGTGCAGACGGGAGTGGTCCGATGACTTCGACTTCGAACATCCCGAAGGGCCCGCTCAACGGCATCCGGATCATCGACTTCACGTGGAAGGCCGTCGGCCCGTGGAGCTCGCGCATGCTCACGCCTTACGGCGCCGAGGTGATCCACATCGAGCCGCCGCACGAGCCGGATGACCACCGCTGGGACATCCGCCCCGCCGTCGGCCCCAACTTCGACATCCAGGCGAAGCACAACGACCACCTGTTCGGGAACGGCGCCGACTACTACTCCGCGCCGTACTACTCGCAGCTGCACAACGGGAAGCTCTCGGCGAGCCTCAACGCGCGTAGCCCCCGAGGCAAGGAGCTGCTCGAGGAGCTAATCAAGAAGAGCGACGCGGTCGTTGAGAACTTCAGCGCGCGCGTCCTGGGCAACTGGGGTCTCAGCTGGGAGCGGCTCCACGAGCTGAACCCGAAGCTCGTCTACCTCAGCACCTCCGGGTTCGGCCACGAGGGTTCGTTGAGCCACTACCGGACGTACGGCCCGATCGTGCAGGCGGAGAGCGGCCTGACATTCACCTCCGGTCTGCCCGGGCGTGAGCCCGCCGGGTGGGGCTACTCCCACATGGACATCGCCGGCGGATGGATCGGTGGCCTCGGGCTGATCATGGCGCTGATGCAGGCGCGCAAGACCGGCGTGGGCACGCACGTGGACTATGCGGTGACCGAGGGCGCGATGACGCTCCTCGGCCCGTACTTCCTCGACTACCACGCCAATGGCCGCCCGACGCGGCGCCCCGGCTTCCCGCCGGGCAACCACTCGGAGTGGCCCGGCGTTGCACCGCACAACACTTACCGTTGCGCGGGCATCGACCGGCAGGGGCAGGACTGGTGGGTGTTCATCGCCTGCGAGACGCAGGAGCAGTTCGAGGCCTTCGCGAACGCGATCGGCAAGCCCGAGCTCCTCGCCGACCCGAAGTTCGGGACGATGGCGGCGCGTAAGGCCAACGAGGCGGAGCTCGACGAGATCATCTCGACGTGGACCGCGCCTCGACGCCGCTACGAGATCCAGGATCAGCTCCAGGCGGTCGGCGTGATCGCCGTCGCCGTGCAGGGGCCGGAGGATCGCGTGGATTACGACCCCCAGCTACGGCACCGGAACGTCTACCCGCTGATCCAGAACCCCGAGGTCGGTGAGTACGAGATCGAGGGCTTCGTCCCGAAGCTCTCGCGCACGCCCCCAGACAACACGCTGCGGGCGACGGCCGTCCGGGAGAACGAGCAGTACGTCTTCGGCGACCTGCTCGGGCTGTCGGAGAGCGAGATGGCAACGCTGCGAAGCGAAGGCGTGATCTAGCCCCCACTTGCACCGGCACCCGAGGACGAACAAGCCCGGCGACATCGCCGGGCTTGTTTTATGTCTGCATTCACGGAGAAAGTCCCGGAATCAGCAAGCCAACCCATCGTCGCGCGATACGTGATCAGGTACTGTCTAGGAGGCTTACAGAGTACGAGGCGGACGTTACGAAATCGTTGCCTCCCCGGTTCGCCGGGCGCGTAGACGCCGACTCGCAGGACGCGAGCAGGCAGTCCAGGGACACAACCTCGATGACCCTCCGCATGGCCGCTCCTGCACTGGTCACCCTCATCGCCCTCGCCTGCGGCCTCGCGGCCATCGAGGCCGCGCACGCCGGAGAGTGGGGCATGGCGCTCCGCTTCATCATGCTGGCCGCCGTCGCGGACGCCATGGACGGCACAATCGCCCGCCTGCTCCACGCGAGCAGCAACATGGGCAAGGAGCTCGACTCCCTCTCCGACCTCGTCACGTTCGGTGCGGCGCCCGCCTTCATCCTCGCCTCGCGCTACTCGGACGGCCCGACCGAGGTGGTCTTCGGCGCCATGGTGCTGTTCGTGGCGTCCGGTGCGTACCGCCTCGCGCGCTACAACGGCCAGACCTCCCGCGGCGACGCGTTCTGTGGCATGCCAATCACGCTGTCGGGCCTGCTGCTCGCCGCTGCCGTCGCCGGCCCCATCGAGCTGGGCTACGTGCAGGCAGTCGTCGTCTCCATCGTCCTCTCGGCGCTCATGGTCAGCCGCGTTCCGTTCCCCATGCTGAAGTTCGGTTGGAGCCTCGTGCTCCCCGCACTGATCGCTGCCGTCATTCCGATCGCCCTCGCCAACTCGGTGCAGTGGCTCGCGTTCGCTGCGATGATCGGGCTCGGCGTCTATGTGGTCATGGGTGTTGCGAAGGCGATCTCCGACCGCGTCACCGAGGTCGCACCCGAAGAAGCGCGCGAGGATGCCCCTGCGCACTCCTAGGAGTTCCGTGACTCAACAGTCCTGGTGGTCGTTCTTCAAGGCGTTCCTCAATGAGCGCCAGCGGATCGGTGCGATCGCGCCGACCAGCGCCGGCGTCGGTCGGCGCATGGCGCAGCTCGGCGGTATCGAGAATGCACGCCGAGTCGTGGAGTTCGGCGCCGGCACCGGCCCGATCACCGCGCAGATCCTCAAGGCGCTGCCCGCCGATGCGCGGATGTGGGCGTACGAGATTCACCCGCCGTTTGTCGAGCACCTGCGCTCCACCATCACCGACCCGCGCTTCACGGTGCTTGCCGAGTCTGCGGAGCATGTGCGCGAACTGCGCGCCAGCGAAGCGCCCGAGGGATTCGACGCCATCATCTGCTCGATCCCGTTCAGTCTGCTGCCGCCGCCGATGACCAGCGGTATCCTCGCCGCCGCCGCGCAGGCGCTGCGACCGGGCGGCGTATTCGTCGCGCTCCAGTACCACCCGAGGTATCTCAGGCCGATCATGCGCGAGCACTTCGAGCACGTCAGCCGCACGTTCTACCCCTGGAACCTTCCGCCGACGCTGCTCCTGAGCGGGCGCGGATCGCGACACTCCAGCTGAACCTGAACACCGGCCGCTGGCGTCCGCTGACGGAGGGCTACGGCTTCCTCGCGCCGCTCGCCGCCGCGACACTCGTGGCCGCCCGCACCGTACCGATGCTCGCACCCGTCCCCGCGGTCCTCGGCGGCCTCATCGCGCTGGCATTCCGCGACCCCGAGCGCGACATCCAGCAGCGTGCGGGCGCCGTGCTGTCCCCGGCCGACGGACGCGTGCTGCGCGTGAGCGTCGAGTTCGACGAACACTGGCAGACCGAGATGACCGAGATCGCGATCTTCCTCGCGCTCCAGGACGTGCACGTCCAGCGCATCCCGTTGACGGGTGAGGTCGTCGCGCAGGTGCGCAGGGCGGGCGGTTACAAGCCCGCCATGACCGAAGCGGCGACGCACGGCAACAACCAGTTCGCGACGTACATCCAGACCGAGCTCGGACCCTGCACCGTGACGCAGATCAGCGGGCTCGTGGCGCGGCGCATCGTGACGTGGTCGCAGGTCGGCGACCACGTGGAGCAGGGCGAGCGGCTCGGCATGATCAAGTTCGGGTCGCAGGTCACCCTGCGCCTGCCCACCTCGATGCACGTGCTCGTCGCCGCCGGCGACCGCGTCACCGGCGGCCTCACCGTCATCGCCGAGGTCTAGCGGCGGGCGCGTAGCCCTCGACGGGTGCGAGTGACCTCGACGAGGCGGCATGACACGGCCAGGCCTTCAGCGTCCCAGCCACGGAACCCTCACCGCCCTCTTCCCATGCATGTGCGAGGGTTCTGAGCACTCCGTCTCGCGCCTGCTCCGCGTTCTGACCCCCGCTCCCCGTCGAGAGAGAGGGTTGGAGTGAGGGCACTTCCGGCCCCCGCTCCTGTGCAGCGAGAGCTACCGGCCCACGAACTTGGCGGGGCGCTTCTCGCGGAACGAGGCGCGGCCCTCGGCGGCATCCTCGGAGATGCGGATCTGGTTCTGCGCGGCCCACTCGAACTCGATCTGCGTCTGGGGCGTCGCGAGGTAGGAATGCTGGATCTCGCGCTTCATCCACATGTAGGACAGCGGCGGACCTTCCACGAGTTGCCGGGCGACCTCGAACGCTCGTGCGTCCGGGTCGTCGACGAGGGCGTTGCCGAGGCCGATGGCCACGGCCTCCTCAGCGAGGACGTCCCGGCTCGTGTAGAGCAGCTCGAGGGCCTTCGCGGGGCCGACCAGGCGCGGGAGCCAGTAGGTGAGACCGCAGTCGGGGCTGAGGGCTCGGCGCGCGAAGACGGTGATGAAACGGGCGTTCGGGCCCAGGAAGCGCATGTCGAACGAGCTGGCGAGGGCGAAGCCGGCTCCGGCGGTGACACCGTTGATCGAGGCGATGGTCGGCTTGTCGATCTTCGACATCGTCATGCCCATGACGGACATGCCCATCGAGTCGGTCTTGGTCGCCTCAGGCCGGTCGGGGGGGTTGGTGGGGTCGCGGTCGACGATGTCGGCACCCGAGGAGAAGCCCCGGCCGGAGTGGGTGCAGACGACCACGCGGACGTCCGAGTCCACCTGGAGGCGGCGACCGAGCTCCACGATCTCCCAGAAGGTCGTCGTGCGCATCGCGTTGAGGCGCTCCGGGCGCATGATCTGGAAGTGCCCGATGCCGTCCTTGACCTCGACCTGCAGGTCTTCGAAATCGCTGTAGTCCACCATGGCCTCCTCGGTTCGGGGACAGCATCGCCGGGGCGCGGGCGGTGGACAAGCGCGGCTCTACACCCCAAATCCCATGTTCTTCGTGCGTCCCGCGTGCTATAAGCACCTTAATCCTAAGGGGGAGGATTGCGCCGTCGAGGCTGCTCGACGCCTGTCGCCCTCCCACGCGAGCGGGCCTCGAGAGGCGAGTGCATGACGATTGCGGGCGATCTGGCGGCGTTCCTGACGAAGACCGAGGTTTCGGACCTGCCGCCCCTCGCGCTGGAGCGCGCCCAGATGAGCATCGCGAGCACCATCGCCAGCGCGGCGATGGGCTTCGACATCGAGTCGTCGAGGATCATCCGCGACATCGCGAAGGAGCAGGGCGGCACGCCCGAGGCGACCGTCTGGTTCGATGGCGCGAAGCTCCCCGCCGTCGAGGCGGGACGCGTCAACGCGATCGCCAGCGACGCCGCCGCCTCTGACGACAGCGACCTGCGCCAGATCGCGCACATCGGCACCATCATCAGCGCCACCTCGATCGCTGTCGCGGAGCGCCTCGGCAAGTCGGGCGCCGATGTGCTCGGCGCAATGGTGCTGGGCTACGAGGCCGCAGGCCGCATCGACGAGTCGCTGACGCCGGGCCGCATGCAAGAGGGCTTCCACGGGTCGGTATCCACCGTCTTCGGCGGCACCGTTGCGACCGGCAAGCTGCTCGGGCTGAACGCGGCGCAGATGGAGCAGGCGATCGCGATCGCCGCGACCTCCATCGGGGGCATCGCGATCGCCGCGAACACCTCGTGGGCGCGTGAGTACCACGCGAACATGTCGGCGCAGGCCGGTGTGCAGGCGGCGTTCGCCGCGCAGCGCGGCTTCATCGCCGAGGCGAGCGTCCTCGAGGCGCCGAAGGGCTTCCTCGACGCGCTGGGCGGCATCGAGCGCGAAGTAATCACGAAGGACCTCGGCCAGTCGTGGGACATCGTGACCGACATGGCGATCAAGCTCGTGCCGGGCGGTCACCCGTTCCACGCGATCGCGGAGGCCGCGGCCAACGCCGCGACCGAGGGCAACGTCGACCCGAGCGAGGTCGCCTCGATCATGATCTCGGGCGACCAGTTCAAGAACTGGCACGGCCCCGCGCATCCTCGCGACCTCATCGGCGCGGCACACAGCGTCATCTACTTCGTCGCCTCCGCGGTCGCGGACCGCGGCTTCGGCTGGGCCCACGCGACCGAGGCAAAGATGAACGACCCGGTGATCAACGCGCTCGCGGACAAGGTCATCATGGACCCGAACCCGGCACCGTTGCCGGACCGCTTCACGCACCGCCACGGCGGCACCGTGATCATCACCATGAAGAACGGCCAGACGTACTCCAACACCTGCGAAGCACCCCGAGGATCGGGGCCGCGCGGCGTGGACTGGGTGGACGTCGACGCCAAGTACCGCAGACTCGTCCCGCTGTCCGGCCTCGCGCCAGACAAGGTCGAGGAGAGCCTGCAGGTTGTTCACGACTTCACCGCGGTGAAGTCCATGTCGGAGCTTACGAGCCTGCTGCTGAAGTAACGGCAGCGTCTCGTCATCTCGCATCTGCCGTCCGGGGGGACGGTTGAGTACCGGAGGGAACCATGGAACAGAACGCATATTGGAATAGGCCGTCGCGCCGCCAGGTGCTGCGCGGTGGGACGATGCTGGGCCTCGGGACCGTCGGGGCAGCCCTGATCGGCTGCAGCTCGGGCGGATCGACGACGACCACCGGCAGCACGCCGGCGGCGAAGTCGGGCAGCCCGGCAGCAGCAGCGAACCCGGGCACGCCGAAGCGTGGCGGCACGTTCGTCTTCCCGAGCAGCTCGAACCTGCTCGGCTCAACGGATCTCGACCCGCACACGGCGCCCGCCACGGCCGTCATGCAGATCTGGCAGAGCATCTCGCGCGGTCTGATGCAGATCGACCCGAAGACGAACGCGCCGGCTCCGGACTTCGCCAAGACGGTCGAGCAGCCCGACCCGCTGAAGATCAACATCACGATCCCGGACGCGAAGTGGGAGAACAAGGACCCGGTGAACGGCCGCAAGGTCACCGCTGCGGACGTGAAGTTCTCCCTCGACCGCATCCGCTCGACGCAGCCGGGCTTCACGCGCGCCTCGACGATCGCCGCCCTCGACAAGATCGATGTCGTCGACGACACCCACCTGACGCTGACCCTGAAGAAGCCGTCCGTGTCGTTTATGTACGGCCTGTCCTTCGGCCTGAACGTGATCGTCGCGCCCGAGGTGGTGACGAAGTTCAAGGACCTGAAGAGCCCGGCCTCGGCCATCGGCTTCGGCCCGTTCTCCGTGGAGTCGTTCGACCCGAACGTCCAGCTCACGCTGGCTCGACGCTCCGACTCCTGGATGGGCGACCGCCCGTGGGTCGACAAGGTGAAGTACATCAACATCCTGGACACGGCCGCGGGCGTCGCCGCCTACCGTGCCGGCCAGATTCACACGATGACCGTTCCGCCGGACCAGCTTGACCAGTTCAAGCGTGACCTGAAGAACCACAGCTTCGAGACCCGCGGCGGCATCTCGCGCGGCTCGTTCACGCTGCGCATGGACGGCAAGGTGCCGTGGGGCACGGACGTCCGCGTGCGCCAGGCGCTGAGCCTCGCCGTTGACCGCCAGGAGGCGATCGAGGTCGTCTACTCCGGCCGCGGCAAGCCCGTCGCCACCATCCCGTGGGTCTTCGAAGGCTTCGCGATCCCACAGGACCAGCTCGGCACCCTGCTGGGCTACAAGAAGGACAAGAACGCCGAGCGCGCAGAGGCGACCAAGCTCCTCCAGGCGGCCGGTCAGGAGAAGCTGTCCTTCGACATCCTCTCGTCGTCCACCAACCCGACGCCACACATGGCGGCGGCACAGCTGGTTCAGGACAACCTGAAGAAAATCGGCGTCACGACAAAGCTCGACTTGATCGAGTTCACCTCGTACAAGAAGCGCGTCGACGACGGCAACTGGACGACGACGACCGACGGGTTCTCCTCCGGCTTCAACCCGGACGAGCACCTGCGCCAGTACGCGTACACCAAGGGCAGCCGCAATTACGGCGGCTACTCCAATAAGGAGTACGACGCGCTGGTGGACAAGGCCGACACCGAGTTCGACCCGAAGGCCCGCGGCGCAACCATGCAGCAGGCACAGAAGATCGCCATCAACGATGTCACCCACGTGTGGCTCGGCTGTGGCGAGGGCGTCGCTGTCTCACAGCCGTCTGTGAAGAACTACATCCCGACGGGTGAGTTCCCGCAGACGTGGCGCTGGGACCAGCTCTGGCTGGACAACGCCTAACTCGCGTCCCGGCTCTCGCGAATGAGTAGAGCGCATCGAGGTCGTCGGATTCCCGGCGGCCTCGGTGTTCGCTCCCGACAGGCAGCAGCTCAGTAAGGCCCGGTACCCAGTGTCCAGATACGTGATCCGGCGCATCATCCTCACGCTCCCGACCCTTTTCATCGTGAGCGCCATGGTGTTCCTCATCGTGCGCGTCATGCCCGGCGACGTGACGAACCTGCTCCTGCAGGACGTGCGGTACTCCAAGACGGACGCGGACAAGCTCCGCGAGCGCCTGGGGATCGACCGCCCGCTCCTCGTGCAGTACGGGGACTGGATGGGCGGCGTCCTGACCGGTGACCTGGGCAACTCGCTGGTGAACCAGGACCCCATCATCCGCAAGGTGAAGCAGGCGCTGCCGGTGACGATGGAGCTGACGCTCTTCGCGCTGACGTTCACCATGCTCACCGCGATTCCCATCGGCACGCTGGTGGCGGTGAAGCAGGACAAGTGGCCTGACTACGTCGTCCGAGGCGGCGCGGTCCTGGGGGCGTCGCTCCCGGCGTTCTGGATCGCGACGGTGATGCTCGTGGTCGCTGGGCGGTACTTCGGCTGGTCACCGGACTTCGAGTACCGGAGCATCGTCAAAGATCCCTTCGCCAACCTCAAGCAGTTCCTGCTCCCGGCGTTCATCCTCGGCATCGCAACGTCGGCCAGCATGCTCCGCCTGACACGAGGGATGCTGCTCGAGGTGCTGCGGCAGGACTACATCCGGACGGCGTACGCGAAAGGGCTGCGCCAGCGCGTGGTCGTGGTGCGTCACGCGCTGCGCAACGCGCTGATGCCGGTCGTTACGGTCATCGGCCTGCAGCTCGCGAACCTCCTGAGTGGCACGCTGACGATCGAGATCATCTTCGGCCTCCCCGGCATCGGCCGCGTGATGATCGAAGCGATCCAAACGCGTGACTACCCGACGATCCAGACGGTGAACCTCCTGGTCGCCGCCTCCGTCGTCTTCATCAACCTCGCGGTGGACCTGACCTATGGCTACCTCGACCCGCGCACGAAGGTGAGCGCCTAATGGCACAGCAGCCCGCCATCGCAGATACGTTCGCCGTCGCCGCTGTCCCGCAGCGGCGCGGCCCCATGGGATCACTGCTCAAGTGGGTGCGCCAGAAGCCGCTGGGGGCCTTCGGCGCGGTCGTCATCCTGTTCCTGCTGTTCACGGCGATCTTCCCAATGGTATTCACCAGCCTGGACCCGACGGCGTTCAGCGGGCTGGAGCGGCTGAAGGCGCCGTCCAGCGCGCACCCGCTGGGCACCGACCAGTTCGGCCGCGACCAGTTGAGCCGCCTCGTCCACGGCGCGCGCACCTCGGTGTCCGTATCGTTCGGTGCGATCACGATCAGCGTGTTCCTCGCGACGCTGATCGGCACGGTCTCGGGATACTTCGGCGGCTGGATCGATGCACTCCTGCAGCGATTCGTCGACGCCGCGATCGCCTTCCCGAACCTGATCGTGCTGATCACGCTGGTCGCGGTGCTGGGGGCC
>CAMDAY010000010.1 GCA_945888895.1 Dehalococcoides mccartyi
CCCGCCTCCAAGAGTCTCTGACGTAGACCGTACCGGTTAGTACATGTCCATGTTCGGCTGGCCCTGGGCGGCCTGGTTCTCGGGGATGTCGGTGACGAGCACGTTGGTCGTGAGGACCATGCCCGCGATCGACACCGCGTTCTCCAGCGCAGCCTTCGTGACCTTCGCCGGGTCGATGATGCCAAGCTGCACCATGTCGCCGTACGTGTCGGCCGCGGCGTCGTAGCCCTGGCCGCGCTTCAGGCTGCGGACCTTCTGCACGATGACGGAGCCGTCCTGGCCCGCGTTCGTCGCGATGCGGCGCAGCGGCTCCTCCAGCGCGCGGCGGAGGATGCGGATGCCCGTCATCTCGTCGGCGTTGTCGAGCACGATCTTGTCCAGGGCGGGCAGCGCGTTCAGGAACGCGACACCCCCACCGGGGACCATGCCCTCTTCAACCGCGGCACGCGTGGCGGACAGGGCGTCCTCAACGCGGTGCTTCTTCTCGGTGAGCTCGACCTCGGTGGCCGCGCCGACCTTTACGATGGCGACCGAGCCGGCGAGCTTGCCGAGGCGCTCCTGGAGCTTCTCCTTGTCCCAGTCGGACGTGGAGTTGTTGAGCTGCGCGCGAATCATCTTCACGCGCTCCTCAGTGCCCTTCTTGTTGCCCTTGCCCTCGATGATCGTCGTCTCTTCCTTGCCGACGACGACGCGACGGGCGCGACCGTAGTCGCCGACCTCGACCGAGTCGAGGCCGCGCGAGAGCTCGGCGCTGATCAGCGTCGCGCCGGTGAGCGCGGCGATGTCGCCGAGGTTCTCCTTGCGGCGGTCGCCGAAGCCCGGGGCCTTCACGGCGACCACGTTGACGGTGCCGCGCAACTTGTTCACCGCGAGCGTGGCAAGTGCCTCGCCGTCCACGTCCTCAGCGATGATGACGAGGTTCTTCGACACGCCCAGCTGCTTCTCGAGCCACGGGAGGATGTCGTTGACGGAGGAGAGCTTGCGGTCCGTGACGAAGATGTACGGGTCTTCGATGACGGCTTCCATGCGCTCCGGGTTGGTGACGAAGTAGGCCGAGATGTAGCCACGGTCGAAGGCCATGCCCTCGACGTACTCGATCTCGGTCTGGATGCCCTTCGACTCCTCGACGGTGATGACGCCGTCCTTGCCGGCCTGCTCCATCACCTCGCCGATGAGGTCGCCGATCTCCTTGGAGGCGGCGGAGATGGAAGCGACCTGCGACATCTGCTCGCGCGTCGTGACCTTCACCGCGTTCTTGGTGACGGCTTCCTTGATCGCCTTAGCGCCAGCCTCGATGCCGCGCTTGAGGGCCATCGGGTCGGCGCCAGCGGCGACGTTCTTCATGCCCTCGTGGACGATCGCCTGGCCGAGGACCGTGGCGGTCGTCGTGCCGTCACCGGCGATGTCGTTCGTCTTGGAGGCAATCTCCTTGGCGAGCTGGGCACCGATATTCTCGAACGGGTTCTGGAGCTCGATGTCCTTGGCGATCGTCACGCCGTCGTTCGTGATCGTCGGGGGACCGAACTTCTTGTCGAGGACGACGTTTCGGCCGCGAGGGCCGAGCGTCATCTTCACCGCGTCTGCCAGGGCGTCGATACCGTCGCGCATCGCCTGGCGCGCCTGCTCGTCGAACAGCAGCTGCTTAGCCATTTGTGAAGTGTCCTTTTGAATCCCGCGCCCCAC
Organism: Dehalococcoides mccartyi; assembly: GCA_945888895.1. Classification (GTDB taxonomy): domain Bacteria; phylum Chloroflexota; class Dehalococcoidia; order UBA2979; family UBA2979; genus SHYQ01. The sequence continues at coordinate 1,684 of CAMDAY010000010.1, forward strand.
GACCGCCGAGTCGGGAAACGCGCTCGTTTAGCACTCTCGTAACCGGAGTGCTAACTTTTTACCGAATCGCGCGCAGTGACGCAAGAGGGAAACGCCGGCTTCGTGCGGTATTCGAGGTTGGCCGGGCCAGTATCAGACATAAGAGCGAGGGGGTCCGGCTCTATCCCAGCGTCCCAACCAGCGCCTCGACCTGCTCCATGACCTTCGCCATGCCGCCGCTCTGCTTCAGCGCCACCGACAGCGGGGGGCGCTCCCACTCCTCGGGCGGGTCGATGGGGTCCGAGGCTCGCGTCACGCCATCGGGCAGGCCGTAGGCGCGCACGAACATCCGGGCACGGAGCACGACGCCGTCAAGCTCTTCGGGTCAGGGAGGGTGTCGAGGCCCTGCGCGTGGTCGTGCACGGCTCCCGCCAGCGTTTCCGGGAAGTTCCAATGCAATGCGAGCGCGCCGCCGAGCTCTGCGCTCGTGAAGCCGAAGACCTGCCGCTCCGCCTCGTGCATCGCGATGCCGCTCTGCTCGCGCAGCGCCAGCGCGCGGCCGAGCTGCTCGGGGCGCCCCTGGTCGAGGGCGAGCAGGCCGATCTGGTGAAGCACGCCGGCCGTGAATGCCTCGTCCTGGTGGGCGCCCTCGGTGCGGGCGAGCACTTCCGAGAGGATGCCCGTCGCGATCGAGAACTGCCAGAAGCCGTCGTAGTCCAGGTGGCCGGGTGTCTGCGCCGTCTGCATCAGGCACGAGGTCAGGGCCGCGCCTCGGACGGAGCGGTAGCCCAGCAGCACCACGGCGTCGCGGGCGGTGGTGATGCGGCGGGCGAAGCCGTAGTAGGCGGAGTTGGAGAGGCGCGGCAGCTTCTCGGTGAGCGCCTGGTCGGTCGAGATGATCGCGGCCAACTCGTGCGCGGAGAACGTGCCTTCATCGAGCGCGAGGATGCGCTGCGCGACCTGCGGCAGCGGACGGAGGTCGGCGACCTCGGCGAGCGCCTCGTCGAGGGCGCTCCCGACGATCTCGGGCGGCGGTTGGGCGCGCTCCGCCGCGATACGGCGAGCGAGCTCGGCGCGCGCAGCGGCGAAGGGGTCGCTACCCGGCTGGCTCCACGGCGACGGCTGGGTCATGGCGCACCTCTCGGCGTCCATGTTGGTCGCCGAGAGCTGCGACAGGCATCAGGACGAACCCTGATCCGCCCCGGGCTCCGCGTCGTGGACGTGCGGCGCTGGCTCGGGCGCCGCGCCGAGGAACCGCCGCGGCGGGGCCTCGAGCCGCCCGAAGCGGTTCGGCGGCCAGTAGCGGAGGACGGCGGTCGCCGACAGCCGTTCGCGCGCGACCGGGCCGAAGTCGCGGCTGTCCGTGCTGGCGGCGCGGTGGTCGCCGAGCAGGAAGTAGGTGTCTTCGGCGAGTCGATGCACCCCGCGGTGCTGTTCGGCGGGGTCGTTGCCGTGCGCGTACGGCTCGAGGAGATGGCGGCCGTTGACCTGCACGCCGCCGCCGACCCGGAGCGCCTCGCCCGGCAGGCCGATGACCCGCTTGAGCAGCAACCGACCCTCGCCCTCGGGTCGAGGATCCTCGGTGATCACGATGCGGCCGTAGGCGTCCTCGCGCGGTGGGGGGCCTCGACGGAGCAGGAGGAAGTCGCCCGGCAGCAGGGCGGGGGTCATGCTGTCGCCCGCGACCTCGACGCGCAGGAGCAGGCGACCGAGGCGCCATGCGGGGAACACCAGACACGCCACGGCGGCCACCGCCAGTGTCATCACCGAGCGGGGCCGCCGTAGTTCGATCATCGTGTCCTCGCCTCGCGGAGTGCGAGGACTGCGAGCCGTTTGCTTCGTCTCCCAGAAGCCCGAAGGCCGTTAGGCCTTCTTGGTTTCCCAGAAGCCCAAGGCCGTTAGGCCTTCTTCGTCTCCCAGAAGATCGTGTCGATCTCCTTGATGGCGTCCAGGAGCTGCTGGCCCTGCGCCGGATCCTGCGACTTCTTCGCGGCGCCCGCGAGCTTGGTCGCCTTCCAGAAGGTGTCGTGCAGCGTCGGGTACTTCTCCAGGTGGGCCGGGGTGAAGTAGTCGGTCCAGAGCACCCAGAGGTGCTCCTTCACCATGCTGGCGCGCTGCTCCTTGATGGCGAGGGCGCGCGTCCGGTACTCCTCGACGGTCTGGGCGCCCTTCATGTTCTCGGCGTCCTGGTAGCGCGCCTGGATCGCCTTCACGGACTCCGCCTCGATGCGGGCCTGGGCGGGGTCGTAGATGCCGCAGGGCAGGTCGCAGTGCGCGGACGCGACCGTGCTGGGGCGGATCAGGGCTTCGATGCTGGACCGGATGCTCACCGGGGTCTCCTCACGTTGCGTGTGTTGGCTGTTCGGAGTGAACCCGCCGATGGTGTCGCTGCCTTCGAAGCATGTCAACCGCCGCCAGGGGCTGCGGCGTTGCTCTCGAGTGACGTCGAGGTGGGATCGCGGGGCGGCCCACCCCTGCCCCTCCCGGCGCGGGAGGGTTGGAACTTGAAGGGCTTCGCCCTTCAAGGATCCCGGATCACCAGACGAGCACATGGTTCGACGTTCGGCCCCCTCTCCCCGTTTGGGGAGAGGGCTGGGGTGAGGGCCTGTCCGCCTCCGGGCCCCTCCCCTGCGAAGCGGGAGAGGGCGGGGGGTGAGGGCGCACCACGGCGCGGGCCATCGACGACACGCGCAGCGACGCTCTGCCGCGCCCATCGAGGTGCCTCGAACGGATGAAGTGGCTAGAGGCGCTGGCCGTGGGTGAGCGAGACGCCGCCGACGAGGCGGTTCGGGTCGTCCAGGCCGGGGTACGGCGGGAAGAGCGACTCGAGCTCGCGGCGGATCGGGTCGCCCTCGGGCAGGTAGGCGGAGAAATCGCCGTCCGGCTCGGGACGGGCGCGCTGCCCGGTGACTTCGAAGTGCTTGATCTTCTCCTGCAGCATCATCAGGCCCTGCAGCAGCGACTCCGGTCGAGGCGGGCAGCCCGGCACGTACACATCGACCGGGGCGACGAGGTTCACGCCCGGCAGCACGGAGTACGCGTAGGCGAACGGGCCACCCATGATCGCGCAGCCGCCCATCGAGATGACCCACTTGGGGTCCGGCATCTGCATGTAGATGCGGCGCACGACCGGCGCCATCTTCCAGGTCACGGTACCGGCCACGATCATCAGGTCGGCCTGCCGAGGCGAGGCGCGGAACACCTCGGACCCGAAGCGGGCGATGTCGTAGCGGGAGGCCGCCGACGCGATCATCTCGATCGCGCAGCAGGCGAGGCCGAAGGTCGCGGGCCACAGCGACGAGGCGCGCGCCCAGTTCAGCAGCCCGTCCACGGACGTCGCGATGACGTTCTTGCGCACCTCTTCTTCGAGGTCGACGCCACTGAGCTCGTCGTCACCGAGGAGCGGGTGGGGCAGGTGCTGTCCCTGCGGCACGGCCAGCGTGCCGGCACCGTTCATCGCGAAGTTGGTCGCCAACTGGTGGGGCGCCATCTGGGAAGACAGTGGGTGGTTGGTCAACGCGGGATCCCTGCCGTTTAGGCCGTCGAGGGCTAGTGAGCCGATCCTAGACCCTCGCTCCAGACGCGGCAAACCGGTCCCGCTCGGCCAGCCGCCGTCAGCCGACGAGGCCCCACGCGATCGCGGTGAGGAGCGCGATGCTCGCCAGCGGTGCCACCAGGGCGCCGTAGATCGTGGGCAGGCGTGTCCAGAGCAGGGCGGCGGTCAGGAACATCGCGCCGGACGCGAGGTACAGCCACTCTCGCACGGAGTCGAAGGTGAGCGTGGCGGCGAGAAAGATCAGCCCGAAGGCGAGGCATACCTGACGCGCCAGGCGCCGGTCAGCCGCGGGATCGTCGGCTGCGATGGATGCGGATCGGCGAGGTCGGAAGCGACTCACGACGTCAGGACGCCAGCCACGGCACCCACGACGCTGGCGGCTCGTCGATGGGGATCGGGGAGAGGGCGCGCAGGCGCTGGACGATCGGCGGGAGCACCTCGAGCAGGCGGTCGACATCGGCGTCCGTGTTGCCTCGACCGAGCGTGAAGCGCAGCGACCCGCGCGCGAGGTCGTCCGGCATTCCGGTCGCGACGAGGACGTGACTCGGCTCGACGGAGCCGGTCGTGCACGCGCTGCCGGAGGACGCCGCGATCCCCGCGAGGTCGAGCGCGAGCAGGATCGACTCGCCCTCCACGAACCCGACGGTGCACGAGACGTTGCCGGGCAGGCGCTGTGCGGGGTCAAGCGGTCCGGTGATCGCGAGCATCGGGATCGCGCGAGGCAACTCCGACAGCAGGCGTTCCTGCAGCGCGCGCTCGTGGCCGAGATCGGCCTCGCGGCGCTCGGTGGCCAGCGACATCGCCTGCGCGAAGCCCGCGATTGCGGCGGTGTCCTCGGTGCCCGCGCGGATGCCGCGCTCCTGCCCGCCGCCAATGACCTGGCCCTGCAGCGGCGTGCCAGAGCGCACGTACAGCGCACCCGCGCCGCGCGGCCCGTACATCTTGTGCGCCGTGAAGGTCATGAGGTCCACGCCGAGGCGGTCCACGTGAACGCCGAGGTGGGCCGCCGACTGCACGGCGTCCGTGTGGACCATCGCGTGCGCATTCTTCGCGCGGACACGGCGGGCGATCTCGGCGATGTCGTTGATCGCGCCGACCTCGTTGTTTGCGTGCATGATCGAGACGAGCACGGTGTCGTCGCGCACGGCTGCCTCGACGGCCGCGGGATCGACGCGGCCTTCGCGGTCGACGCCGACGATCGTCACCTCGGCGACGCCGTCGCGCTCCATCTGCTCCGCGGTGTCGAGGATCGCGTGGTGCTCCACGGACGAGATGATCAGGTGCTTGCCGCGCCGCCTCGACGCCGCGAGCACGCCGCGCAGCGCGAGGCTGTCGCTCTCCGACCCGCCCGAGGTGAACAGGACCTCGTCCGGCTGTGCGCCGATCAGCCCCGCGATGGTTGCGCGCGCCTCGTCGATGGTCGCGCGGGCGCGCTGCGCCTCTACGTAGATGGACGACGGGTTGTGCCACATCTCGCGCAGGTAGGGCAGCATCACCTCGACGACCGCCGGGTCGGGAGGCGTCGTGGCGGCGTGGTCGAGGTAGATGCGCCGTCCGCCGTCGGTCATCGGAGTGGTGCTGCTCGTCATGCGTTGATCATAGGTCGGCGCATACCCCGGAGGGGAATGGCGAGTTCTGCACGTATTGCGCTCCTAAAGGACATAAACGATGCTAACCTAGCCGCATGCACGCACACGTTGACGGCACCCGCGAGGAGATCCTCGCCATCCTCCGCCGGCGCGAACGCGTCGGGGTCGAGGATCTGGCCGCCGAGCTCGGCCTTGCCGGCGCTACGGTGCGTCGCCACCTCGATGTCCTCCAGCGCGACAACTACGTCTCCGTCACGCAGGTGCGAGGGCACACCGGGCGGCCTCGGCACCTGTTCGAGCTGACCGAGGCGGGCGCCGACCTGTTTCCCCATCACTACGTCCGGCTCACGCAGCGGCTCTTGGGCGAGATCGTCGGCCTCGACGCCTCCGAAACGGCGGGGCGGTCGGGCGGGGACATCGCTGCGCTGGTATTCGAGAAAATGGCGGACGGCCTCGCGACGGAGTACGCGCCGATGATCACGGGCGACACGCTTGAGGCGCGCGTCCGGTCCGCCGTGCGTCTCATCGGCGAGGAGGGCATCGACTTCGAGGTCCTGCCTCGCGACGGCGTGGTGCGCCTGCTCGGCCGAGGCTGCCCCTGCACGCGCTTGACCGGCGGCAAGGTGGGATCGTGCGACCACGACCGCCAGATGCTGGAGCGCCTCCTCGGCGCGCGGGTGGAATCCCTTCCTGCCGCCGAGGTGCCGCACGACTTCCATTGCGGCTACCTCGTCACCCCTGCCTGATGGACAGCCTGACGGTCTTCGGGGCGGCTTCCGTCTCGATCATGCTGCTCTGCTCTGCCCTCGAAGCGCGGTCGCCATGGTTCGTGCTGGCGTTCGCCGGGGCGTGCCTCGCGTCCTCGGCGTACGGGTTCCTGCAGGGTGCGTGGCCGTTCGGGGTCGTCGAGGCGATCTGGTCCGCGGTGGCGCTGCGCCGCTGGTGGCTTGTTTCGTCGGGCTCATGCGCGGGATACCCGCGCTCGCTCGATCCAGACCTGCGGGCTTCGCGGCGTGCGATGAGGGTGCCCACCGACCCCTGTAGCAGCGGTGGCCCGCCCCGCGTATCATGAGAAGCGACGCAGATACCACGGTGGCATGAGCCATCTTGAACGGATCGAGGACGAGATGACACTTGCCGGCATGGGCGCGCCGATTTCCAGCACGCCGGGCTCCAACAACGTGGCGTTCAAGATTCCGAGCCTTCAGGCGACCGTGACGGTCACCGAGCGCGCCGCCGTGAAGGCGCATTCGCTCCTCGCGGCGAAGGGGCACCCGGACGGGATGCTCCGCGTGTTCGTCGTCGGTGGTGGCTGCTCCGGATACCAGTACGGCATGGCGATCGCCGCCAACGCCGAGGCTGAAGACCAGGTCATCGAGGCCGAGGGTGGCGTCCGCGTCGTCGTCGACCGCGACTCGATCCCGATGATCAGCGGCGCGGAGATCGACTACGTGGAGGACCTGATGAAGTCGGGCTTCACGATCTACAACCCGAACGCGACCTCCTCCTGCGCGTGCGGCTCGTCCTTCCAGACGGCCGACGGCAGCGGCGCACCGCGCGCCTGCAACTAGCGGGCGGTCAACGCACGACTCGAACGGCCCCGCGCGAGCGGGGCCGTTTGCTTGAGGACCTGATCTCGAGGAGCAGCAGATGCAGGCATGGATCAACGTCGGCTCGGTCGACAACTTCGAGGTGCTGCGGGAGCGCGGCTTCGACCTCTCGCCGTTCAAGGCGTCGCGCGAGAAGCAGTCGTCCGAGATGCGTCCCGGCGACCGCATCGTCTACTACCTGACGAAGGACGTGCTCTTCGGCGGCGTCGTCGAGGTCACCGGCGAGATGTTCGAGAATACGAGCGATCTCGGCCTGCGCTCGGACGGCAAGCCCGGCGAAGACTATCCGTATCGCATCGCCACGAAGCCGGTCGTGATCGCGAAGCCGGGCAACGCGATCGACGTGCGCGAGATCACCGATCTGCTGGAGAAGACGCGCAAGTTCGGCCCGAAGAAGCTGGGCATGTGCTTCCGCGGCAACCTGCACAAGATCTCGGAAGGCGACCTGAAGACGATAGAGGGCTTGCTGAAACAGCGCGCCTAGTTCGCTGTCCAGACGGGGGAGTCCCGATGCAAGAGCACGCGCCACCTCGACGGCTCACGCGTAGCGCCGACCGCAAGATCGGCGGGGTCTGCGGCGGCATCGCCGAGTACTTCGGCGTTGACCCGACGATCGTGCGCATCGGGTTCATCGTGCTGGCGATCGTGACCATCGGGCCGGGTGGGCTGCTGGCGTACGGGATCCTGTGGGCGATCATGCCCGCGCCCGACCCCAACGCGCCTGCCTCGAACGCGCCGCCGGCCAACGGTGCGCTGCTGCTGGGGATCATCCTCGTGGTGATCGGGGTGGCCGCTGCCTTCCAGGGCCTGCAGCTCCTGTGGTGGATGACCTCTGGCATCATGCGCGTGGGCTGGCCCGTCGCTCTCATCGCCGCGGGTGTCGTCATCGTGCTCGCCGCCCGCCGAGGCAACCAGTAGCGCCGCAAGATCGCGAGGCTTCCGTGACTGATGCCCCCACCCTGAACGTCGCCGCCGTCTGCGCCGAGCTTGTCGACCGGACGCTCGCGCACTGCATTCGCAGCATCGAGGGACTGAGCGAGGAGGAGATGCACCACATCCCCTACGCGACGGCGAACTCGATTGGGTTCAACGTCTGGCACGTCGCGCGCACCATCGACAACGTCCTCTTCTTCGTCTTCGACCGCGAGACGCCGCTCTGGCTCCAGCAGGGCTTCAACGACCGCTTCGACCTCCCGAAGGTCGCGCAGGGCACGGGCATGAGCACCGAGGAGGCACAGGCGCTGCACTTCCCGGAGCCCGCGCTGTTCAAGGAGTACCTGGACGCGCTCCGCGTCGCCTGCCGCGCCCGGCTCGAGGCGGCGACGGACGAGTACTTCGCGGGGGTCGTGCTGCTGAAGCCGTGGGGCGAGCGGTCGCGGCTCGACCACCTCGGTCAGGTGCTGATCGCACACGGCAATCAGCACCTCGGCATGGTGTCGACGGCGCGTGCGCTACTCGGCCACGGCGACCTGGGTTTCTAACTCGCTGCCCACGTTGGAGATTCGCCGCCTGCGCGCCGACGAGGGCCTCGCCTACCGCGCGGTGCGACTGCGCGCGCTGGAACTGGAGCCCGAGGCATACGGGCAGACGCTTGCCGAGGCACTCGCCGACCCGGAACAGCTCTGGCACGACCTCGCCGCCTCCGTCGCCGACGAGGGCAACCCGCGCGCGCTGTTCGTCCTCGACCGTGGTGATGGCACGCTGGGCGGGACGCTGTACGGCGCCGTCAGCCCGACGCCGCCGCACTTCGGGAGCCTCGGCGCGATGTGGGTCGATGCCGATCTGCGTTCTGCCGGTTGGGCGGACGAGCTGATGGATGCGGCGTGCGGCTGGGCGTCGCGGTGGGGCGCTCCCGGCGTGACGCTGTGGCTCGCGCCGGGCAACGAGCGCGCGTGGCGGTTCTATCAGCGGCACGGTTTCCAGCCCACCGGTAACCTCGCCCCGGCGCAGGTCGGCGAGGCGATGGAGTTGTACCGCGATCTGTAGGGCGGGCGTCGAGGCTGCACGGTGCGCGAGTGTTACGCTCGATCTGCGATGTGGACGCGTTTCGGAGCGGAGTTGCGCCGCTGGACTGACGAGGATTCGCGTGATCGATAGCGGGCCCTTCCACTTCTCCCCGCGCCCTAATCGCGCCGAGGCCATCCCTTGGATGGAGTGGAGCGACGACGCCTTCGAACGCGCACGCCGCGACGATCTCCCCGTCCTGCTCTCGATCTCCGGCACGTGGTGCCACTGGTGCCACGTCATGGACGAGACGACGTACTCCGATGAGCGCGTGATCGAGCTGATCACGCGCCGCTTCATCGCGATCCGCGTCGACACCGATGAGCGCCCCGACATCAACGCGCGCTACAACGCCGGCGGCTGGCCGACGACAGCGTTCCTGACCTCGGACGGGGATGTGATCGCCAAGACGACGTACCTCGATTCCGACCAGATGCTCGAGGCGCTGACCGGCGTGCAGGAGTCGTGGCTGGTGAACCGCGACGGCATCACGAACCAGATCGACACCGCGCGGGCGATGCGCGAGGCGGAGCGAGTGGCTGAGGCTGGCCGCCGCACCGCGGGATCGCTGACGCCCTCGATCCTCGACGTCGCGCTCGACATCCTCGAAGAGGCGTACGACGACGAGCGGCGCGGCTTCCGCGAGCCCCTGCGCCCGACCGAGTGGAACGACCCCGTCGAGCGCACGCCGGACGAGACGCGCGCGCGGCTGCGCTTCCCGCACGCCGACGCCCTTCGTCTCTGGCGCTACGCCCACCACCGCCGCGAGACGCCCGAGGTCCTCGAACGCGCCGTGGCCACGCTCGACGCGATGGTCACCGGCGGGCTGTACGACGCGATCGATGGCGGCTTCTATCGCTACGCGACGCAACCAGACTGGTCGCGCCCGCACGTCGAGAAGCTCGCCGCTGACCAGGGCGCGATCCTCCTTGCGATCGCCGAGGTCGCGCTGTCCGAGGAAGACGCGATGGATCGGCTGCGCGAGCCGGTGGAGCAGACCGTCGCGTACATTCGCGCGACCTTCAGCAACTCGCTGGGCGGCATCACCAACGCGCAGGACGCCGACGAGGGCTACGCCGCGCTGCCGGACGCCGTCGCCCGGTCGCTGGTGCCGATGCCCGTCGTCGACCAGCGCGTGTTCGCCGCCTCGTGCGCGATCGCCGCGCGCGGCCTGATCGCCGCGGGCGTCGCCTTCGACCGGCGCGACTGGACGGAGCTCGGCCTGCGCGCCGTGGACTTCCTCGTCGCGCACATGCGCGCGGGCGAGGCGGGCATGTACCACGCATGGGACGGTGGCGCGCAGTTCCTCGGCCTGCTCGGCGACCAGGCGCACTCGATGCTCGCCTTCCTCCACGCATACGAGGTCAGCGGGCTCGAGGGCTACCTCGACGCCGCCCGTGCGCTGGCGCGCGCGTTGCAGCGCGACTGGCGCGAGCCGGGCCGCGGCTTCTGGGACACGGCAGCCGGTCACGACGACACCGCGCTCCTCGCCGAGCCGCTGATGCCGGTCGCCGAGAATGTCGCCGTCGCCGAGGCGTTCCTCTGGCTCGGCCGCCTCACGCACGACGAGCGCCACCTGCAGGTCGCCCTCGAGACGTTGAGCGGCTTTGCGAGCGGCCTCGAGGCGCGCGGTCTGGCGATCGCGGACTTCGCGCGCGTCGTGGACCGGCTGCTGAGCGCGGAGCCGGAGTTCAAGATCGTGGCGGAGTGGCCCTCGGGCGAACCGGACCGCGTCGCCGACCCGCTCCTCCGCGAGGCGCTCCGCCTGCCGCTGGCCGCGCGCACCGTGCAGCGCCTGTCGCTGCCGCAGGACGACCTGCTGATGCGCCAGCTCGACCTGCCGCTCGACCGCACCCGCGTCGCCTACGTCTGCGTCGGCTCGGTCTGCTCGGCCCCCGTCACGCAGCCCGAAGCCCTGCTCCCCGCCGTCGAGGCCGCGAGCGCCGCGCCTACCTGGTAGCGGCTAGGGCGGCCAGACGATCGGCGTGCCGTCGCCGCCAAAGAACTGCAAGCAACGCGGTGCGCCGATGGCGATGCTTTGGATGACGCCCCGATCGTCTACTTCGAACGCCCAACCGCTATTGAATATCCCGCTGCGTTGTGTTGTCAGGATGAGGGTGTAGGACGGCGGATTCGTCTGCGTTCGATAAACGCCTACGCGATACATCGATCCGCGCGAGAGCACTTGCTCAGCCCACTCCGTCCCGGTGATGTAGCTGTGCCGGGTATCGGGAGCCGGACGTGACTCGATCACGTTCACCCACGTTGTGTCGGCGGGGCACGCACCAGCGATCAGCACCGGCACCGGCGTTCCCAGAGGCATGTCGAAACGGCACGTTGGCGCTTCGTTCGCAGACGCGCTGCTTGGTGTGTGACAGGGCTTCAACTGACCAGTCAGATAGGGAGCGACCGCGTTCGCGTTCGCGTCCCCAGCGGTGAGTGCTGCGACGATGGTGTCGATATGCGCGATGCCGCTCTTGGGCGCGACATTCCAGATGCCCAAACGTGGCGCTACGGGCGTCGGCGATGCGGTCGGCGTGGCGATCGTCGGGGATGCCGTTGCGCTCGCCGTGGGGGCAGGGGTGCTCGATGTGGTCGCAGTCTGTTCGGCAGAATTGATCGGCCGATGCGTGTCAGTCCCACCGCATGATGCGGCGAGCGCTGCTGTAAGCAACACAAGCAGACTGACGAACGAATGCTTCACGCGCCGACTCTAACGCGCTTACGAACGCCTCGTCGTGGCTAGGGCTCGGCGAGGCCGGTGACCTGCTCGCGGCCGGCGCGGAGCGCGTCGTGAATGCGCTGGATGCGCCACATCGCGTCGAGGTCGCGTTCGTTCATCTCCTGCACGAACTGGAGTACGGGCAGCTCGCCGCGGAAGGGGTGGATGCCGACGTGGTTCCACGCGGTGCCCGCGCTCTCCAGCAGCCAGGTCGTCTCTTCGCGGAGCGTGGCGAAGTCCCACAGCAGATCGGCGGCGTCGGCGTCGCGGTAGGCGCCGTCGTCCACGAGGTCCATCGCGTGACGGTCGGCGATCCTCGACCCGTCCACGCGCAGCATCGCCTCCAGGGCGGCGAGGTCCTCGCGCTCGCTGTCGCGGAGGAAGGCGATGATCTCGGTGACGGTCCAGTCCTCGCCGGGGGCGAGGCGACCGAGCTCGCGGTCGTCCATGCGGGAGGCGAGCCGCGTGATGCGGTGGCCGATCTCGCGCAGCGCCTTCACCAGGTAGCGGCGATGATCCCCGTAGTGCGCGGCGACGTACTGCTGCGGCATGCCGTCATGGTGGCACAGCACCCGCCGAATGCCCACTCCCGGTGGCGCTGCAGAGCCCCCCACCCCAGCCCTCCCCCACGAGGGAGGAGGGGGCCAGAGTCGAGGAGCCTCGACCGTCGGGGTAGAGGCCCCGCGTTGACCGAGCAATCCGCTCCGCCGACGATGGCCGGGTGAGCGCCGCATCCCTCCCGTACACCGTCCTCGTCCTGCTGGTCGAGCTTGCCATCGGTGGGCTCGCCATGATGACGGTCTTCGACGCCCGGAAGCAGGTCACCGCGGGGTACGTGAAGGCGGGCGCGCTCACTGTGCTCCCCCTCGCGATGCTTGCCGCGTGGACCTACCTCGTCATCGGCCGTGCGGACGAGGTGCAGGGGTACGCGCTCGCCTCGACGTGGCTGCGACCGTTCGGCATTGCCTTCGGCGCGTTCCTCGTCATCGACTGCGTCCACACGATCGCCGCGATGCGCGAGGCGCACCGGCTCGAGGTCATCGCCGGGACCGCGGGCAGCGTCGTCGGCGTTGCGGCGCTGGTCTGCCTCGCGCTGTGGCTCGGGACGCCGGTGTGGTCGACGTGGGGCATGTTCCTGAGTCTGCTCGCCTCTGCGGGCGTCCTCGGCGGGTCGCTCATGGCGATGCTCTGGGGGCACTGGTATCTGACCTCCGGCCGGCTCCCGAAGGAGCCGATGGAGCAGATGTCGATCGTGCTGCTGGGGCTGATCTCCTTCCAGATCGTCACGGTCGTCCTCGGCGTCGTCTTCATCCCGCGATCGATCCCGCTGGGCGACGGTGTGTTCAACGGTGCGCTCAGTGCCAACCCGGCGTTCTGGCTGCGCGTGGCGGTGGGCCTCGTGTTCCCGCTCGTGGTGACAGTGCTGGCGTGGAAGGCGGCGACCATCCGCGGCATGATGTCGGCCACCGGGCTGCTGTACATCGCGCTGGGCCTGCTGCTGGCGGGCGAGGTGCTCGCGCGCGGCCTCCTCTTCACCACCGGCGCGGCCGTCTAGCCTGCAGAACCCTCGCCCCCATCGAGGGGGAGAGGGCATGGTGAGGGCTCTCCTCGGCGGTCGGAGCGTTCGAGGTGGCAGCGTGCGGCGGCCCACCCCCAGCCCCTCGTGCCTTCTCGCAGAACAGCGCTTCGCGCGGGGCGCGGGAGGGGTACAGAAGAGAGAACCAAGTGCGAGGAGCTGCGCCCCTCACACTCCCGGCGGACTCTGCCAGTCTGCGCGGGCCACGAGACACCCGGCGGTCTGCATCGGCGTCACGTCCTGTGTACCTGTTTGCACATATGTGCTCCACGAACCACCTATGATGTTGCCACCGCTGGTTCCTCCACCTGCGCTCCGCGGAGGTCATCGTGGTCGATGCGCCCCGTCCCTCGCCGCAGCCTCGACCCGATCGAGGAGCTGGGCTGCGCGCGCGAATCCGATCCGCGAGCGCGGACGTATCCCTGAGTGGCAGGCGATCGAACGCGCGTTCCGACGCGACTGACGCCGAGCTGATGGCTGCGTTGGCCCTCGGAGACATCGTCGCGCTGGAGTTGCTGTACGACCGCTACTCCACGCTCGTGTTCTCCGTGAGCCTGCGTGTCCTCCGCGATCCACAACTGGCGGAGGATGTGGTCCAGGAGGTCTTCCTCCGCCTCTGGCGGCAGCCGATCTCTTACGACCCGACGCGAGGGCGGTTCATCAGCTGGCTCATGTCCGTCACGCGCAACCGCTCGCTGGACGAGCTGCGGCGCGTCACGCGGCGCATGCGCTCGGAGGACGTCGAGGACGATGAGCCCGGTCACGAGATCGCGGCGGTCGGGCACCTCGATGATCCGCAGGCGGAACTGATGGTGGCGGAGGCGCGCGCGGCCGTGCGAGCGGCGATGACGCGACTGCCTCCCGCGCAGCGACGGGTGATCGAGTTGGCATACTTCGGTGGCCTCACGCACGTGGAGATCGCGGAACGCACGGGCGACCCGCTGGGCACCGTGAAGACGCGTGTCCGCCTTGGCATGCGCAAGCTCCGCGAGTCCCTCGCCGAGTACTCGTCGTGGGAGACCGATCGAGGCTTCCGTTGACGCCCGAAGAGCGCGAAGAGCTGCTCGCGGCGCACGCACTCGGCACGCTCAGCGCGCCCGATGCGGCCGACGCCGACGCGCTGATCCGCGCCGACCCCACCGCGAACGCGCAATTCCGCGCCTACCGGGAGATCGCCGACCTCATCGCGCTCTCCGTCCCGCTTCGGCAGGCCGATCCCGCCCTGCGCGAGCGCGTGCTCGCCGCGGCACGCCGAGGTCGCCGCTGGCAGCCGCGCCTGTCGAGTCGGCACGCGCCGGTCTACGTGCTCGCCGCGGCGCTTGCGGTCGTGACCATCTGGGCCGCGACGCTCCAGAGCTCCCTCGTGCAGCTGAAACATCAGACCGCGTCGCTGAGCGCGGTGGTCGAGTCAGACGCGAAGCGCCTCGACCGGCTCGCGGGCGCGACGAGCGGGGTGCAGGAGGCTCGGATGCTCAGCCTGCAACTCAATTCCGCGCTCAAGGACGAACAGTCCGTGCAACGGGTCCAGGCGGATCCGAAGGCGATCGCGACGAACCTTGATCAGACCTCCGCGAGCCACGGGGCGGGCGGGCAGTACCTGAGCAGCGAGGCGGTTGGCGCGAGCGTGCTCGTGCTGCACGACCTGCCGATGCTCCCGCTCGGCGGGGCCTACCGCGTCTGGCTCGAGGATCCCCTGTCGCAGCTCACGCTCGCGGCCTCGTTCGTCCCGGACAGCAGCATGGGCGCACGCGTCGCACTCCAGCGCGATACGCGGCTGGAGTCGGTGAAGGTATACGTGGTCGCGACCAGCCGCGCGGACGACCCTGCGGCCACCGGCCCCGTCGTACTGATGGCGAAGCTGCCAAAGCGCGCCTCCACGCCGTAGGCGGACCTGCGGATCAGACCGGAGCGCCTGGCGCACTGAATAGCCTCGACGCGCCCCCTGTGGAGCCGATCGATTCGCCCCGCTAGCGCGTCGCTTCGGTCGCGTCGGGGAGCGACGAAGACAACGGCGTCTCCTGGTGCGTGCCGCGATTCAAGTGGCTGGCCGCGAACGCGACCTCGGGCGTCTCTCCGCGCAGACGGCGGTCGAGGTACCAGAACAGCTCCCGCAGAATCGCCGCCGCCGGGATGAAGACGATCAGGCCAAGGAGCCCCCATACCGCGCCGCCGACCGCGAGCAGCAGGATCACGATCGCCGGGTGCATGTTGAGCGCGTCACCCTGGATGCGCGGCACCAGGAAGTTATTCTCCAGCTGTTGCACGATGAAGTACACCAGCGCAACCCATGGCAGCTTCGAGGGGTCGACGGCGGCGACTAGGATCAGCCCCGGGATTGCGCCGATCCATGGCCCGATGATCGGGACCATCTCCGTGAGACCGGCCCAGACGCCGAGCCCCAGGGACAGCTCCACGCCGAGCAACGCCAGCAGCACGCCCGTGGCGACGCCGACGACCACGCCGAGGATGATCTGCGCACGGATGTAGCGACCGAGCAGCCGGTCTGAGAGCGCGAGCATCATGCGGACGTCCGCACGCACCTCGGCGGGGGCGGCGCGCACGATGCTCGGCGTGAAGGCGTTGCGGTCTCGCATCACGTAGAACATCCAGAACGGCAGGATCGCGAGCCCGAACAGGAAGCCTACCGTGCTCGTGACGGTGAGCAGCGTTTGCTGCACGAGGTAGCCCGCGTACGCGGCGACGGCGCTCGATGCCTCGCCCACCGCCCCGTCGATGCGCACCTGGAGTTCCTGCGGTGTGCGCTCGCGGTACTGCTGCATCAGCCCGGTGGACTGGTCGCGTGCGCTCTGGACGATCGTCGGTAGCTGGTCGATGAAGTGCGCGATCTGCTCAACAGCGAGCGGGATGAGCGTGAACATGAGTGCCGTGAGCCCACCGAAGAAGACCAGGAAGACGATCAGCACCGCGAGACCTCGGCGCCAGGACTCGTGGCTCGGCTTCGTCAGCGGGATGAGGATCATCAGCCGGTCGACGATCGGCGACAGTGCATACGCGATGATCGCGCCAATCGCGAAGGGGATGAGCGAGCCCATCGCGGTGAACATGACGAGGCAGACGAGCCCCACGGTGCCGAGCCAGAGTGCCAGTCGCGTGCGTTGTGCGGTCATGCGGATCATTCTGGGGGTTCCGGGGCGTCGTTGACAGGGCCCTCAGCCCCGAATGAGGATGATCGCTATGGAAACCGAGGACATCGAACGCACGCTCGCCAGCGGAGGCTTCCGGCTCACCGGGCCACGCCGCACGCTGGTCGAGGTGATGCAGGGTCTCGGCGACCACTTTGTCGCCGATGAGGTGGTCGAGGCGTCCCCGAAGGTCGGTCGCGCTACGGTCTTCCGCACGCTCCGGCTCCTCCAGGACGTGGGTATCGTCTGCCAGGTCGTCCTCGACGACGGGACGGCCGCGTACCGGCTCGCCTCCGGTGGACACCACCACCACCTCGTCTGCTCTGAGTGCGGCGCGGTCAGCGACTTCGCCTCCGGGGACATCGAGGGCCTGCTGGACGACATTGCCCGCCGCACCGGCTACCGCGTCGACGCGCACCGCCTCGAGGTCTACGGGGTGTGCCCGGCCTGCCGCGCGCGCGAGATCATCGCGTCGTGACGATCTCGACTGAGCATGGTGAGGCCCCGGTCAGCGACGCCGCCATCCTCGCGCATCTCCGGTCGAAGCTGACCGTGCCGTTGTACGAGAACCTGGACTTCGCGCTGACGGCGGCGGGCGAGGGGTGGGCGGAGATCACGCTCCAGGTGAGCCCGCGCCTCTACAACCCGAACGGCGTCCTGCATGGCGGCATGTGGACGATGATCGCCGACAGCGCGATGGCCGCCGCGATTCACTCGATGCTGGAGCCCGGCGAGTCGTCCGCAACGATGCAGCTCGACATGCGCTGGCTGCGCGCCGCGCCCGGCGAGCGCCTGCGCGTCGTCGGCCGCGTGCTCCGTCGAGGTCGCCGCGCGTGGCACACCACAGCGGAGCTGTTCGACGTCGAAGGCCGCACGGTCGGCATCGCGAACGCGATGTTCGCCGTGCTCTCGCCCGATGAGCGCCCCGCCGACTAGTCGCGCTCGACCCGGACGAGGC
The DNA here is from genome assembly GCA_945888895.1 of Dehalococcoides mccartyi. GTDB lineage: Bacteria > Chloroflexota > Dehalococcoidia > UBA2979 > UBA2979 > SHYQ01. Next base: position 18,821 of record CAMDAY010000010.1, read on the forward strand.
ACCTCGTCGTTCCTCGCGCAGCCACACACGTCACCAGTACCGCACCAAGGATCACCGCCGCCACGCTCGCCTCGAGCGTGCGGGCCTCCTCGAGGCCGCCGGTACCGGTCGCAGCCGGGCGGGGCGGGACGGGCGTCGGTACGGGGTCAACGGCGGCCGTGTCGGCCTGTACGAGCACGAGTTCTGTGCCGTTGAACATGTAGACGCGACGCTGGATCAGCGTCGGGCAGCATCCGGCGTCACTATCTCGCCTGAATGCACCCGAGATCACGATGCGTCCCTGATTGTCGAGCGTCAGGGAGTCGACACGGATGCGATCGCCAAGCGCCGTCACAGCGATCACCTTCACGGCGCTATCTACGACGTGGAGATAGTGGAATGTGCCGGTGCCGCCGCCATTCTCAGCCGTGATTGCGGCGGCAGCCCCCCTTCCCGCGATGATCCCCGATACAGACTGGGTCAGCGTGACCCGGTTTCTGAGCGCTGACTCAACCGGCAGGCCGGGAATGGGAGCCTCGAATCGACCGTTCACCAGCGTGACTATCCCACCGCCGGGGACGACCTCAGCGGGATACGTGGCCGACTCGAGCTGGGCGCGCGTCGGGCCGGTGGTCGGGGCTGGTGGGGGGGGGCGTCACGACGGGGGTCGGCGTGGCGGTGGCGGTCGCCGTCGGCGCGGGCGTCGGTGTCTGCGCGAGTACCGAGGCGGGCACGACCGCCGCGGCCAGGGCGAGGAGCACGCCGAGGAGCGCGGCCCAGATCGGGCGGTAGTCTGACATTGTGGGCTCCCTGCTCGTCCGTGCCATGCGCGTCCCGGCAACATCCCGGTAACTCGCGGGTAGGACGATGGCCATCTTAGGGAAGTTCCCGAGCCCCCGGGGCACCCTGCGCAGGAATGCTGATTGAGCACGAGTGTGACGCCCTCTATGGTGAAGGTGTCCGCACGGCGTCTGCCGTGAACTGCGACCCGACGAGTGCCGCCCCGGAGACATGGATGCCCGAGACGCCGCAGAAGCCCGAGAAGTCAGCGAAGCTCGAGCGCCCGGCGGTCGACCGGAAGGCGCGTCTCGCAGCGCCCTCGCACCGTCCAGCGAAGCAGGACCCCGCCGCACGGATCGCCAACTGGGACGAGGTCACGAATCTCTTCGACCCCGGCATCGCGATGCAGGAGGCGATGCGCTGCATCCAGTGCCCGGCCGCCCCCTGTCAGAAGGCGTGCCCC
>CAMDAY010000011.1 GCA_945888895.1 Dehalococcoides mccartyi
ACAACGGCTGCCGCTCGCGGCGCCGCCCCCGGAACTAGGAGGACAGATGGCTCGTTACATCGGTCCGAAGTGTCGAAAGTGCCGCCGTTACGGAGCATCGCTCTGTGGCTCGGCGAAGTGCGCGATCATCCGCCGGCCCAACCCGCCCGGACCGCGCCCGCTGCGCCGCCGCAAGATCTCCGACCGCGGTCAGCAGCTCATCGAGAAGCAGAAGGTTCGTTTCGCCTACGGCATCATGGAGACGCAGTTCCAGCGCTACTACAAGCGCGCGGCGGCTCGTCCCGGTGTCACCGGTAACAACCTGATGCAGATCCTCGAGGAGCGCCTGGACAACGTCGTGTTCCGCGCGGGCTTCGGCCGCACGCGGGCACAGGCGCGCCAGCTGGTCAACCACGGCCTCATTGCCGTGGACGGCAAGAAGCTCTCCATCCCGAGCGCCCGCGTGAAGCTGGGCCAAGAGATCAGCCTGACCGAGCGCGGCGCTCGCAGCGAGTACGGCAAGATCCTCGTCGAGGAAATCCGTAGCCGAGACGTGCCGGGCTGGCTGGAGATCGACCGCGCGGCGCTGAAGGCGCGCGTGGCCACGGTTCCCGGTCCTGGCGACTGGGACTCGATTTTCAACCCGAACGCCGTCGTCGAGTACTACTCGCGATAGCGATCGCTTCCGAACACGCTCGTCGATCCCCGCAGTGGGATCACCAGACGAGGGGGGTGACTTTGGCCGACCTAATGATGCCCGAGATTCGCGTCGAAGCCGAGGAGGCGGGGTACGTCCACCTCGTCGCGGAGCCGCTCGAGCCCGGCTTCGGCACCACGCTGGGCAACGCGCTGCGCCGCGTCCTGCTGTCCTCGCTTCCGGGCGCAGCGATCACGTCCGTCCGCATCGAGGGCGTCGAACACGAGTTCTCGACCGTCCCCGGGATGAAGGAGGACGTGACCGAATTCCTCCTGAACCTCAAGGAAGTGCGCCTCCGCGCCTTCGCCGACCGCCCCGCGCGCCTCTTCCTTGAGGTATCGGGCGACGGTGAGATCACGGCCGGCCAGATCCAGGCGACCTCCGACTACGAGATCGTGAACCCGGATCAGCACCTCGCCACGCTGGACGGCAAGGACGCCTCGCTCATCGTCGACCTCAACGTCGAGACGGGCCGCGGCTACCTGCCGGCGACCGTGTCCGAAGGCCTGCCGATCGGCGTGATCCCCGTGGACGCGCTGTTCACCCCGGTGCGCCGCGTGAACTACCGCGTGTCCAACACGCGCGTCGGCCAGGCGACCAACTATGACCGCCTCGACCTCGAGGTATGGACGGACGGCACCGTCGACGGTCAGACCGCTGTCTCGATGGCTGCCGAGCTCGTCCGCGGGCAGATGTACCCGTTCCAGCTCCTCGGTCGCCCCGAGGCTGCGGAGGAGCCGGTGCGCGCCGCCGAGGTTGCGCCGTTCGAGGGCTACGACATGCCCATCGAGCAGCTCGACCTCTCCGTCCGCGCGTACAACTGCCTGAAGCGCTCCGGTCTCATGACCGTGGGCGCCGTCCTGGAGAGGTCCGAGGAAGAGCTCCTCGCCCTCCGCAACTTCGGCGAGAAGTCTTACTTCGAGCTGAAGGAGAAGCTGGTGACCAGCGGGTTCCCCGCGCCGCGCGTCGAGTCGCGTCGCGCTGCGGGTGAGCCGGACGTGGCGCCGAGCGCCGCTGCCCCCGCCGTGGCCCCGATGCGCGAAGACCCTGAGGTGGGCGCCCTGGGCGCTGCCCTCATGGAAGCGTTGAAGGAAGCCGGCCGGGACAAGGAATAGGGAAGACCCATGCGACACGCACGAGCCGGCCGCCGCTTCGATATGCCGACGTCCCAGCGTCTGCACATGTTCCGCACGATCACCCAGCAGGTGATCCGCGGTGGTGGCGTCATGACGACCGAGGCCCGCGCCAAGGAATGCCAGCCGTTGGTGGACAAGTTGATCACGCTGGGCAAGGCGAACACGGTGCACGCGCGCCGCATGGCCTTCACCACACTGAACGACCTGAAGCTGGTGAAGCACCTGTTCGACGAGGTCGCGCCGAAATACGCGGAGCGCCCCGGCGGCTACACGCGCGTGATCAAGCTCGGCCAGCGCAAGGGCGACGCGGCGTGGGTCGCGCGCCTCGAGCTCATCTAGGCGGCATCGAGGATGAACGAGGGGCAGCGGCGGATCGCCCTGCTCCTTGAGTATGACGGCACGGCGTTCGCGGGCAGCCAGTGGCAGCCCAATGCGCGCACCGTGCAGGCGGTGTTGGAAGACGCACTGTCGGAGTTCACCGGTGAGCGGTCTGATACGGGGAACCGTATCGCGTTCGCCGGGCGCACGGACTCCGGCGTGCACGCATCGGGCCAGGTGGCGGGGCTGTGCACGGCGACTCAGCACAGCCCCGCCACCTGCCGCGATGCACTGAACCACTTCCTCCCGGAGGACGTGGTGGTGCGGGCGGCGGCAGAGGTCGCGGCATCGTTCGACCCTCGGCGTGATGCCGTGGCGAGGCGGTACCGCTACCGGGTGGAGGATGGCCGGGAACGGTCGCCGCTCACGCGGGGGCAGGTCTGGCGGGTGGAGCGTCCACTGGACGTGGCCGCCATGGCGGAGGCGATCGCGCTGCTGCCGAGGACGGATTGGGACTGGGCCGCGTTCGGCGGGCCAGTGCCGGATGGGTATCCGACGGTGCGACGATTGCTGGACGCTCGCGTCGAGCGATGCGGATCGCACACGCTATCGGTGGAGGTGGAGGCCACGGGCTTCCTCCCACACCAGGTACGGCGGATGATCGGGGCGCTGGAGCGCGTGGGATCGGGACGGCTCGATCCTTCCGGGTTCGCGGCGCTGGTGGATGGGGCCCCGGCGAGTGCCGGACCAGCCGCACCACCTCAAGGACTGACACTGGTCGAGGTGCGGTATCCGCCCTCGACGCTCGAGTGGGGAATGACGATATGACGACGAAGACCTTCCGCCTCAGTGGGAACAGCATGGACCGGAAGTGGCACGTCATCGACGCTGCCGGCCGTCCGCTGGGCCGCATTGCGAGCGAGGTGGCCCAGGTGCTCCTCGGCAAGCACAAGCCGACGTACGAGCCGCACCTCGCGATGGGCGACTACGTCGTCATCATCAACGCGAGCAAGGTGGAGCTGACCGGCGAGAAGACTCGCCAGAAGGTCTACTACCGCCACTCCGGGTATCCGGGTGGGCTCAAGGAGCGCTCGTACATCGAGCAGATGGACCGCGACGCGGGTCGCGTGCTGGAGAAGGCGGTCAAGGGCATGCTCCCGCACAACGTGCGCGGCCGTGAACTCTTCCGTCACATGAAGGTGTACGCAGGTGCCGAGCACCCGCACGAGGCGCAGTTGCGCGCCGGCACGGGCGACCGCGCCCGCAAGACCGCGGCGAAGGCTGCCGCGCAGAACGACGTTGGGGAGTAACCGATGACCACCGAGCACTACCACTACGGCCTGGGCCGACGTAAGAGCGCGACCGCGCGCGTGCGCCTGTACCCCGGCAACGGCAACGTGATCATCAACGGCAAGCCCGTCGAGGCCGTCATCACGCGCGGTTCCTCGCGGCAGGAGATGGTGCGGCCGCTGGCCGTGACCGAGACCCTGAACGCGTTCAACGTGCAGGTGAAGGTCGAAGGCGGCGGCATCGAGGGCTGGGCCGGGGCAATCCGCCACGGCATCGCTCGTGCGCTCGTCGTCGCCGACGAGGGCAACCGTCGCGTGCTGCGCCAGTTCGGCCTCCTCACGCGCGACCCGCGCGTCAAGGAGCGCAAGAAGCCCGGTCTGAAGCGCGCCCGCAAGGCCCCTCAGTTCACGAAGCGCTAGTCTTCGCGCCCACCTCTCTCAGCGAGCGCCGAGACGAACGGCCCCGCCACTGGCGGGGCCGTTCTGTTGTGCGCGGATGTCCGATGATGGCCGCATGAGCATCTCGATCGTCCTGTTCGACCTCGACGACACGCTGACGGACGTGGCAACCTTCGGGCCGAGCGTGCTGGTTGCTGCTGCGGCGCGGCATGGCCGCCATCTCTCGATCGAGGAGATACAGGCCTCCCCCGGTGCACGGTACGAACCGCTCGCCGCGCGGCTGTTGCACCTTGAACCTCCGGAGGCCGCGGCGATCTATGCGACGTACGTCGAGCTGTACCGCCAGATGATGGCGGACGGCCTGCGCGCGCATTGTGGTGCATTGGAGCTGTTGCGTGCGCTGGCTGATCGCGAAGTGAAGGTCGGGCTCGTCACCAACAAACTCGAGGCGCTCGCGCGCGAGATTGTGGAGTGTCTCGGATGGACGGCGCTGATCGGCGTGATCGTTGGGCATGATTCTAGCCCGTTCCGGAAGCCCGATCCCGCCGTTGTGCGCTATGCGATCGAGATCCTCGGCGGTACGTCCGAGACGACGGCATTCGTGGGGGACTCGGTCGACGATATGGCGGCTGCAGCCGGAGCCGAGGTCGCGATGATCGTCGGGATGCTCGTCACCACCCCTGGCGAACGGCTTGTCGAGGCAGGCGCGATGTGCCTGTGCTCGGATCTCGCCGAGGTGCTGGCGATCGTCAACACGTAATGGAGACGACCTACTCCGTCGCGGAGCTCCCCATGCGCGTCTTGAACGTGTCGAGGACGGAGACGGGCGTCGGGTCGACGCCGTTGAGGAGCGCGAGGTAGTACGAAGTCCACGAGGCGAGCGAGGCAGCGCGGACGATCGCCTCGAGCGGGGTGTCGCCGCCGGCATCGACCACGCGCGCGTCCATTCCGTGCTCGCCCATCATGCGGATCGTCTCGTCCACACGGCGGCGGTTGCGCGCGTGCACGGCGGGGGCGTCGAGGATGATCGGGATGATCGCGCGCGGGACGCCGTTCGCGCTGCCGAGCGCCTGCAGCGTGTTGTGGTTGAACTCCGGGAGTGCTGACCAGAACGCCCAGTGCTTCGCGTTCTCACTCACCTCGCTGGCGAAGCGGCGCGCGGCGACATCGAGGAAGTCCGCGCCGATGATCACGGGGAGCCGGTGTCCCATCATCGTCGCCAGGCGCTTTGCCTCGTTCGGTTCGGTGTCGACGCCGTAGCGATGCACGGCGTCAGACAGCGCATCGATGGCGCGGTCAACCGCAGCCTGCTCGATGTCGATCGCACCGATGCGAGCGAGCACGCCGAGGATCGTGAACAGTCCGTAGCCCAGCGCCGTGCGAGGCGGCCCGGGCCACTCGTATGAGATGAGAGGGATGCTCCGCGCGCGCGCGAACTGTTCGAGGCGCCCCCCCGTGGTCAACGCGATGCGCATGCCCGGTGTGGTCAGCGTGGCCTCAAGCGCCGCGAGGGTTTCCTCCGTGTTGCCTGAGAACGAGGCGGCGATCACCAGGGCGTTCTCGTCGACGTCAGGCACCTCGTAATGGCGGACCACCTCGATCGGGACGCGGCCGCCGAGGCGCGCGAGCGTCGCGACGATGTCCGCGCCGATCGCAGAGCCGCCGACGCCCAGCAGCAGCACGCGTGACGGGGTACGGAAGTCCGGCGGCAGCGGCCACGACTGGGCCAGTCCCCATGCGTCGCGTGCCTGCTGCGGGAGTCCCTCGAGGTAGACGTGGAAGCCCGACAGATCGTGCTGCTCGATGGCAGCATCAATGTACGCAGGGTCGAGGATCGACGCTCCGTCCGTGTCGGCGGCGTTGGTCACAGCGTGACTCCGGCGATCTCCTGCCCGGCCGCGAGCGCTTCCTGCACGAGCTGCGGGCTTGGCATCTCGGCGTAGATGCGCAGCAGCGGCTCCGTGCCGGAGAAGCGCATCAGTAGCCACCAGCCGCCTTCGAGGTGGAACCGGTAGCCGTCCACGTTGTCGCGTGACTCCACGCGCAGGCCGGCGATCGTCGCGGGCGCGCTGGCCTTCACGCGCTCCTCGATACCGTCCTTCTCTTCCGTGCGGACGGTGATGTCCACGCGGTCGTACTCGTGCGGCCCGACCTTCTCGTACAGGTCGGCGAGCAGCTCGGACGGGCGCTTCCCCGTCTTCGCCATGAAGTCGAGGATGCAGAGCGCGGAGAGCAGGCCATCGCGCTCCGGGACATGGCCGCGGAACGCGTACCCGCCGGACTCCTCGCCCGCGATGATCGCGTCGGACGCAGTCATCTTCGGGCCGAGGAACTTGAAGCCGACCGGCGTCTCGTGCACCTCGCAGCCGTACAGCTCGCCGAGGCGGTCGATCATCTTCGTCATGGTGACGGAGCGGACGATCGACCCGCGCTCGCCGCGCACCTCGAGGAAGTAGTAGACGAGCAGCGCGAACGTCTGCAGCTGGGTGATGAAGCGCCCGTGCTCATCGATCAGGCCGAAGCGGTCGCCATCGCCGTCCGTCGCGAGGCCGACGTCGTAGCCGCCGTCCGCGATCATCCCCATCGCCTCGCCGAGGTTCGGCGCGATCGGCTCGGGGGCGCGGATGCCGGGGAACGCGGGGTTCCGCTCGCCGTGGATCTCGACCGCATGCGTCGCGCCGTCCGCGATCGTGCGACCGATCCAGCCCTGTGCCGCGCCGAACATGGAGTCGATGAGCACGCTGAACCCGGCGTTACGGATGCCCTCGATGTCCACGTACGCGGAGATCGCCTTGAGGTACGCGTTGCGCGGGTCGATCCTCTCGACGATGCCCGCAGCCTCGGCCTCGCCGAGGGGCGTGTAAGCCACATCGCCACTCGCGATGATGCGCGGCAGCGCGCCCTCGATCGTGGCGGTCACCTCGGGCGGTGCGGAGCCGCCGAACCACGGCTTCACCTTGAAGCCGTTCCAGCGTGCGGGATTGTGGCTGGCGGTGATCATCACGCCGCCACCGGCCTTCCGCTCGCGGACGGCGAATGAGAGTGCAGGAGTGGGAAGGAACGACGAGGAGAGCGCGACTTTGATGTCGTTCGCGGCCATCACCTCGGCGACCGCGGCGGCGAACGAGCCGGAGAGGAAGCGCGTGTCGTAGCCGACCACCACGCCGTCTGCTGCGCGTTGGTCGCGCTTGAGCCACTCTGCGGTCGCCTGCGCGACCAGTCGTACGTTCTCGAACGTGAAGTCGTCCGCGATGAGAGCACGCCACCCGTCCGTGCCAAAGCGAATGTCCGTCATCGCGTCACCTCCGCGACGACGTTGGTCGCCGGTTCTATGGCTGCGCCCGTGAGGCGCGCACCCGCTTCGATCGTCGCGTCATGCGCGATCACGCAGTCGATGATCTGTGCACCCGCACCGACCACGACGCCGCTCGCGATCGTGGAGCCGCGTACGAGCGCGTCCGCGCCGATCGTCACGTCTTCCCAGAGCGTGCTGCTGGTCACGGTCGCGCGCTCCGCGATTCGCGACCGTGAGCCGATGATCGCTGGGCCCTCGACGCGTGCGCTCGCTGCGATCGCCACGTCGTCGCCGCGCAGCACCGCGCCCGCGGGCGACGGCACCGATAGCCACGAGGGGATCGCGCCCCGCACGAGGTCGAGGTTCACGCGCAGCAACGAGGCGGGGTTGCCGACGTCCGCCCAGTAGCCCGCGTGTCGGAATCCGTACACGGGACGGCCCGCGGCGCAGACGGTCGGGAACAGCTCGTCCTCCACGCGGTTGAAGCGCGAGGCGTCCATGTCCGCCAAGAGCGATGGCTCGAAGATCCACGCGCCGGAGTTGATGGAGTTCGAGGGGGCTTCCTCGCGCGGGGGCTTCTCGACGAAGCGGCGGATGCGCCCCGTGTCGTCGAGGTCGGCGACGCCGAAGGAGGACGGGTCTTCGACCTCGAAGAGGGAGATGGACAGCTCGGCCTGTCGGGCGCGGTGCGCCTCGAGCATGGCGGAGAGGTCGAGGTCGGTGATGATGTCGCCGTTGCAGACGAGGAACGTCTCGTCCCACGCGTCTGAGGTCCCGGCGCCGGCAATCAGCGCGATCGCGCCGCCGGAGCCGAGCGGGGTGTCCTCGTAGGCGTACTCGAGGTCCAGGCCGAGTCGCTCGCCGCTCCCGAACGACCGCTGGATCGCCTCGGCACGCTGGGTCAGGGCGAGGGTGATCTGGTCGAAGCCGTGCGCGCGCAGGTGCAGCAGCAAGTGGTCGAGGAGCGGGCGGTTGAGCAGGGGGACGAGCGGTTTCGGGGTACGGCGCGTCAGCGGTCGCATCCGCGTCCCCTCGCCCCCGGCCAGCACGATCGCTCGCATTCGTGGATCGTACGCGGGCGAACCCTGCCCGTCCAAGCGTACGAGCGTGCCAAACGGCATCCTCGGCGATGCAGTTTCACATCGCCTCTGAGGTATCCGAGGGCTAGACTCGCTCGTCTGCCGACCGGCAGAAGCCGAACCGCATGTGACTGGAGTCCGGGTGAAATTCATCCACGTCTACGCGACCCCCGATGGCGAGTCCCACTGGGAGCCGCTGCCCATCGAGTTCATCGACGGCGGCCGCCGCACCGAGCTGCAGCAGGCGACCGGGGTGCGCTTCATCAGCCGGAAAACCGGTGACTTCCTCGACTTCCACCCCGTCGGGAGCCCGCAGTACGTCATCTACCTGGACGTGCGGGTCGAGATCGGCCTCTCGGACGGCACCTCGGTCATCAACGAGCCGGGTGACGTGATGTTCGTGGAGGACACGATCGGCCGAGGTCACACCTCGCGCACGCTTCAGGGTGGCGTCTGCGCGTTCGTCCCTCGCGCGATCTAGCGGCGCAGCCCACAAGCAGAAGCCCCGTCCGTGCGGACGGGGCTTCTGCGTCGATCCTCGGAGGGCGCGAGGCTACAGGCCAGCGCCCGCCCGCAGCGCGTCCACGGCGTCGAGGCGCTCCCAGGGGAGGTCGAGGTCGTCGCGGCCGAAGTGGCCGTAGGCGGCCGTCTGGCGGTAGATCGGGCGGCGCAGCTGGAAGCGATCGACGATGGCCGCCGGGCGGAGGTCGAAGTTCGCCTCGATCAGCCGACCCAGCTCCTGCTCATCGATCTTCGCGGTGCCGAACGTCTCGAATGCGACGGAAGTCGGGCGCGCGACGCCGATGGCGTACGACACCTGCACCTCGAAGCGGTCGGCGAGACCGGCAGCGACGACGTTCTTGGCGACGTGACGAGCGGCGTACGCGGCGGAGCGGTCTACCTTCGAGGGGTCCTTGCCGCTGAACGCGCCACCACCGTGACGGGCTACGCCGCCGTAGGTGTCCACGATGATCTTGCGCCCGGTCAGGCCGGCGTCACCCATCGGGCCGCCGACAACGAAGCGGCCGGTGGGATTTACGTAGATCTTCGTCTGGTCGTCCATCAGCTCCGGCGGGCAGATCGCGCGGATCACCTGCGCCTCGATCGCTGCGCGCAGGTCGGTCTCGCTGATCTCCGGGTCGTGCTGCGTCGAGATGACGACCGCGTCGATGCGGCGCGGGACGCCGTAGGCGTACTCCACTGTCACCTGCGACTTGCCGTCGGGGCGCAGCCACTTCAGCGTGCCGTCCTTGCGGAGCTCCGTGAGTCGGCGCACGAGCTGGTGCGAGAGCGTGATGGTCAGTGGCATGTATTCGGGCGTCTCGTTGCAGGCGAAACCGATCATCATGCCCTGGTCGCCCGCGCCCGCCAGGTCGTACGTCTCGACCTCGCCCGCCGCCTCGCGCGCCTCGAGCGCGTTGTTCACGCCCTGCGCGATGTCGGGCGACTGGCCCTTGATCGAGGTGAGCACGCCGCACGTCGCGGCGTCGAAGCCGACGTCGCTGCTGTTGTAACCAATCTCGGCGACCGTCTTGCGGACGAGCTCCTCGATGTTCACGTACGCGTCCGTGGTGACCTCGCCGAACACCCAGATCGACCCGGTCGTCGTCGCGGTCTCGCAGGCGACGCGCGACGCGGGGTCGAGCGCCAGCATGGCGTCCAGGACGGCGTCCGAGATCTGGTCGCACATCTTGTCGGGGTGGCCTTCGGTCACCGACTCGCTGGTGAACATCAGCGAAGGGTTGCTCATGAACGATGTGGTCAAGCGGTCCTCCAACGATTCGATGACGCGAAGCACTCGCCCGCCGGAGACGGCGGGCGAGCGATGCGAGATTACTCGGTGCCCAGCTCCCACGAGTTGAGGTAGTGCTCCTGCTCGGCGGTGAGGGTGTCAATCTTGACGCCCATCGCTTCGAGCTTCAGTCGCGCGATCTCGTCGTCGATGAACTTCGGCACGTCGTAGACGGCCTTCTCCAGCGACGCGTGGTTCTGAACCATGTACTCCGCGCAGAGTGCCTGGTTCGCGAACGACATGTCCATGACGGACGCCGGGTGCCCCTCGGCCGCGCCGAGGTTCACGAGGCGGCCCTCCGCGAGGACGACGATCGTGCGGCCATCGGCGAGGTGGTACTCCTCCACGAACGGGCGCAGGTCCTTCTTGCTCTCCGACATCTCGGTGAGCGCCTTCAGGTTGATCTCCGCGTCGAAGTGGCCGGAGTTCGCGAGCACTGCGCCGCTCTTCATGGTGTTGAAGGACGGGCGGTCGAGGACGTTCACGTCGCCGGTGACGGTAACGAAGATGTCGCCCAGCGGGGCCGCCTGCGCGATCGGCATCACCTGGAAGCCGTCCATGACAGCCTCGAGAGCGCGCAGCGGGTCGACCTCGGTCACGATGACCTGCGCGCCCATGCCGCGGGCGCGGCTGGCGACGCCCTTGCCGCACCAGCCGTAGCCGCAGACGACGAAGTTCTTGCCCGCGAGCAGGATGTTCGTCGCGCGGGTGATGCCGTCCAGCGTGGACTGGCCGGTGCCGTAGCGGTTGTCGAAGAAGTGCTTCGTGTTCGCCTCGTTGACGGCGATGATCGGGTAGGCCAGCTGGCCGGAGGCGGCGAGCGCCTTCAGGCGGATGACGCCGGTCGTCGTCTCCTCGGTGCCGCCGACGATGTCGGTGAGCAGGTCGCGGCGCGTCTTGTGGATCAGAGCGACGACATCGGCACCGTCGTCCATCGTGATCTGCGGGCGGTGCTCCACGGAGGCGGTGAGGTGCTGGTTGTAGGTGGCCGTGCTCTCGCCCTTGATGGCGAAGGTCGGGATGCCGTACTCCACCAGCAGTGCCGCGGCGACCTCGTCCTGCGTCGACAGCGGGTTCGAGGCGGTGAGGCGGATGTCTGCGCCACCGTCCTTGAGCGCCAGCATCAGGTTGGCGGTCTCGCTGGTGACATGCAGACACGCCGTCATGCGGATGCCCTTGAGCGGCTGCTCCTTGCGGAAGCGCTCGCGGATGCCGTTGATCACGGGCATCTCGCGGCCCGCCCATTCGATGCGCGCCACGCCCTCGCGGGCCAGTGCGGTGTTCTTCACGTCGCCTTGAGCATTCGTCATGATCGATCCTCTCCGAGCTCGCCCCCGGCGCGCTCCCATACGTCTACGGCCTCGATATCCGGGCCGTAGGCCGCGCCATGTGAGCGCGCCCGGCGGCGCCGAAGCGCCGGCCCGATCCCAAACAGATCACGTCGCTCCAGCCGCGCCTCCACCACCCCTGCACCCGGCCGATAGCCGAGACGCGAGTAGGCGGCGAGCGCGGGCGTGTTGCCCGGATCGACGGTCAGTGCCACCTCGGCGCATCCGCGCTCGAGGAGTTCATGGGTCACCGCGGAGGTGACGCGGGTGGCGAGCCCCAGGCCGCGGTAGGCGCCGTCCGTGAAGACGTTGCCCACGATCGCGATCCCCTGGTTCGGCGCGACGATGTGCGTGCCGGCGACGGACACCAGCCGGTCGCCATCAAACATGCCGTAGTACACGGCGCGCTCGATGGTCTCGGCCGTGTAGTGGCTCGGGCCACCCTCGGTCGCGTACAGCGCGTTGATCTTGAACGCGTCGCGCCCGCGCAGCCGGCGCACCGTGCCCTCAACGCCGCGGAACGAGGCGGTCGTGACGGACATGCGCGTCATGCTGAGGGTGTCGCGCACGTAGTACGCGTCGCGCAGCGCGGGCATGTGCTCCGGCGAGGCGGTCGAGAGGTACGAGCGGCGCGCGCCGGGATGCAGCGAGAGGATGGCCCGCACGCCTTGCGGCGCGCCAGTGGTGACCGTGGTCGCGCCGAGTGCCCCCGCATGCATCACGATCGCCGTGCCCTGGGGCCCCTCGGCGACCCAGAACGACGCCCACTCGAAGAGGCCCCACTCGAGGTGGCCGAGGGCGTACGCGGCGAACGGGCGGTCATCGGCAAGCCAGCGCTCCAGTTCGCGCCAGTCGCGCGACTGCCGGACGAGGTATTCGGGGTTGGCAGCATGAGGGCCGGACGCGTGGCGCGGCAACGTGTCGGTCAACGACGCCCAGTCCGTTCTCTGCGTCGGCCGGGCGGCCGCTCGCGTGAGGCCATATCGTAACCGTTCACCCGGTAACAGACGCCCCCGCTGCGCCTCCGCGGCCTGCGATTCAGGTGGGTTCGAGGCGGCGCGCCCGGGCGGGCGGTGGACAGTGGTTCCCGACCGCGGGTATACGACACAGGCAGTCCCAAGGAGAACAGACATGGCAGATCTTCAGGTTTCCGGGCTTCACGACCCGAAGCGGGTGTGGGTGAAGCGGTCGGGCACGTTCACCGGCGACGCGTGGGGTGAGCCCCGCATCACGGAGGCCGAGAACGTCGGTGTGAACACCGTCCAGTTCGGCCCGAACTCCCGCACCTACTGGCACCGCCACGAGGGTGGTCAGATCCTCGTCGTGGTCGCGGGCCGTGGCGTCATCGGCCTCCGTGACGGCACGGTGATCGAGATCCAGGCGGGCGACGTGATCCACACCGCTCCCGGCGTGGACCACTACCACGGCGCGCTCAGCGACTCCTTCTTGATGCACGAGGCGATCTCCATCGGAGACACCGAGTGGCTCGAAGAGGTTGCGGACGCCGACTACGGCAACAAGAAGTAGCCCTCGGACGGTTCGAGGTTGAACGAGAAGGGGCGCCGCAGGCGCCCCTTCTGTGTGACGGGCCGGCGGGGAGCCCCCCCCCTCCCCCACGAAGGGGGGGAGGGGGCCGGAAGGGATCCGGGATGCTCGAAGGGGCGTAGCCCCTTCGTCTTCAACCCCTCCCGCGCCGGGAGGGGCAGGGGTGGGCCGCCCCACGATGCCAACTCGACGGCACTCGTCACGAGGACGATTGCTCAGGGCTCGGCTGACGAGGGCGAACGTATGTCCTATCCTGACGCGCATGAGCCTGCAGCGCGCAAACATCCACATCGAGGAGCGTCGAGGATTTTTCGGCGCGCTCAAGGAGGTGCGGCTCTGGTTCAGCCGGAGCGACTACCTCGTACTCAACCGCGAGACGTGGGACCGCGCGCAGCGCGCGGCGGAGCCGGTCGAGGTGGGTGAGGACGGCCCTCGTCACCTCTGGGCCGTCGAGGGCGCCCACTTCTGGGCGGACGCTGGCCTCGACGCGGAGGCGGTGTCATTGCTCGCGTGGGACCGGGAGCGGCGGCAGGACGCGCGCCTCGACCGGCTGCGGAAGATACGGGCGGCCGAGGAGGACGTGGAGCGCGGCCGGCGCGAGCGCCTGCCGGACGAGGTGCGCATCGCCGTCTGGCGTCGAGACGACGGGCGCTGCGTGCGCTGCGGCTCCGACGCCGAGCTCCAGTTCGACCACGTCATCCCGTTCTCACGAGGCGGCAGCAACGCCGTGGAGAACATCCAGATCCTCTGCGGCCCCTGCAACCGCACCAAGGGCGACTCGATCGTCTGAGCACCGCCGGCGCGAAACGGGGCGAGGCCTCGATGTCACGAGTGGCGTCGAGGTGGCAGCGCGGGCGGCCCACCCCTACCCCTCCCGGCGCGGGAGGGGTGAGAAGAAGAGGAACCAAGTGTGAGGAGCTGCGCCCCTCACACTCCCGGCGGAGCCTGCCAGTCTGCGCGTTGTTGGTGCGAGGGATTCGAACCGCCGTCCGGAACGGCCATGTGCGGACCTCGGGGACGCCGGGTTCCTCAAAGGGCGAAGCCCTTTGAATGTCATCCCCCTTCCCGCGCAGGGAAGGGGGCAGGGGGATGGGGCGTCTCTGTCTGCCACCTCGACACCGCTCGCGAAGATCGAGGCTACGCCCGGTTCCCGCTCTTCGCCCACGGCGCGCGCTTCTCGCCGCCTGTCGGCGGGTCGGCTAGCATGGCGGCCATGGCTGCCAACGACCCGTTCACCGCGATCGCGCCGTTCTACGACCTCGACTTCGAGGACTATTACGACGACGTGTCCTTCTACCAGAGCCTTGCCGAGTACCACGGGGACACGATCCTCGAGCTCGGGTGCGGGACGGGGCGCGTCGCAGTGCCGCTCGCGCAGTCGGGGCTGAAGGTGACCGGCGTCGACATCAACGACGCGATGCTCGCGGTCGCGAAGCAGCGCATGGGCGCGCGCAAGGGGCTCACGCTCAAGCGCGGCGACATGACCGACCTCGACCTGAAGCAGACGTACGCGCTGGTCACGGTGCCGCTCGGCGGCGTGCAGCACCTCGCGAGCGTCGATGCGTTCGTCGACGCGATCGCCGTCATGGCGAAGCACCTCGCACCGGGCGGCGTCGCCGTCGTGGACATCGAGGCACCGCACCGCGACGACTTTGACCCGACGCCGCAGCCGATCGTCGAGCACTGGACGAAGCCCTGGGCCGGTGGTGGCCAGGTGTCGAAGCTCGTGTCCGTCGAGGCTCGCCCGGCGGAGTCGATGAAGGACATCACGTGGCACTTCGACGTCGCGTCGAAGACCGGCGCGCTCCGTCGCATCACCACGATGTTCACCTTCCGCACGATCACGCTGCCGGAGGTCACACTGGCCGGCCGCCTCGCGGGGCTGCGCACCGTGGCCGCGTTCGGTGACTACGAGTTCACCCCGTTCGACACGGGCTCGGAGCGGATGATCGTCCTCCTGCAGCACACCGATGAGCCGCTGCCGCCGTACTCCACGCTCTCCGACGACTCGCGGGACGCCGAGGAAGCATGATCGCCCTCGACGCGATGGGCGGAGACCTCGGCCCGCGCGAGACCGTGGGCGGCGCGCTGATCGCTGCCGGCGAGGGCATCGAGGTCACGCTGGTCGGTGACGAGGCGACGCTGCGCGCGGAGCTGATGCGGCGCGGCGCGAACCCCTCCAACCTGCACATCCGCCACGCGCCGGACGTCGTCGAGATGGGCGACCATGCCGCTGCGACGATCCGTCACGCGCGACAGACCTCGATGTACGTCGGCACGGAGATGGTGAAGCGGGGCGAGGCAGACGCCTTCGTCACGATCGGCAACACCGGCGCGGCGATGGCGAGCGGGCTCGTCGTCCTCGGGCGGCTGCACGGCGTCGAGCGGCCCGCGCTCAGTGCCGTGCTGCCCGGCGAGAACGGCCCGGTCATGCTGCTCGATGTGGGTGCGAACGCCGATGCACGACCATCACACCTCGTGCAGTTCGCGCACCTCGGCGCGGCGTACATGCGCGCGGTGCACGGCATCGCGGAGCCGCGCGTCGCGATCCTCTCGATCGGCGAGGAGCCGACGAAGGGCTCGATGCTCGTCGTCGAGGCGCACCAGACGCTGGCGGCGGAGAACGGGTTGCGATTCGTCGGCAACCTCGAGTCGCGCGACATCCTCTCCGGCCACGCCGAGGTGATCGTCACGGACGGCTTCACGGGCAACGTCGTCCTGAAGCTGGCCGAGGGCCTCGTGCAGCTGTTGTTCGACCAGATGCGCGCGGCCGCGCGCTCGTCGTGGCGGTCGAAGATCGGCGGGGCGCTACTGCTGCCGTCGCTGCGCGGCGTGCGTGCGCGCCTCGACTACCGCCGGTACGGTGCCGTGCCGCTGCTCGGCGTGAACGGTGCGGTGTTCGTGGGCCACGGTCGCAGCGACGAGGCGGCGGTGGCGAGTGCCGTGCGCTCCGCGCAGCAGGCGGTGGATCACGGGATGATGGCCGCGCTCACCTCGGCGATCGGGCCGGACGGCACCTCGGCGGCGTCCTCCTAGCGGGCTCGACGCGCAGGATACCTGCGCCGCCCGCGCAGACCTTCGGGCCTCGAGGCTAGCGCCCCGCGCCGGGCATCGGGAGCGGCGACTGCGCGCCGGCCGTGTCGGGATCCGCACCCACGCCCCCCGCTGCCGGGGCGAAGCGCCACCAGAGCCGCATCGCGTCCCGGAGCGCCTCGATCTGCTGCTCCGCGCTGCGCTCGGACACGCACCCGGCGAGGTGACTGTCGAGGACGACGGCACCGACGGTATCGATGCTGGAGCGGACTGCCATCAGCTGCGTGACCACGTCCTCACAGGAACGCTCGTCGTCGAGCATCTTCGCGATGCCGCGAACCTGGCCCTCGATGCGGCGGAGTCGGGCGATGAGCTGGTCGTTGGCGTCTGCCATGTGGCACCTCGGCTCCGGCTCTGGACGCTCTAGAGGGACTCCATCTAGCGAGCGGCGGACCGGCTTGACATACCCGGTAGGGGTATATAGGATGTTACTCGTCGGACAGAACCGATGTCAACGAGCGGATGATACGCTCCACGGCGCTGGACGACCCGCAGCCGGACCGGACGAGGTTCGCGCGGGCGGACGATTACACAGCAAGCGCGTCGCGGCGGGCGATGTCGCAGCAGAGGAAGGACCACCCCTTGGCTCACCCCACGGACACCTCGGACGCGACGTTTGAAGCGGACGTCCTGAACAGCGACACCCCGGTTCTCGTAGACTTCTGGGCACCGTGGTGCGGGCCCTGCCGCATGGTCGCTCCGGTCGTCGAGGAGCTCTCGAACGACTACGACGGCCGCGTGAAGTTCGTGAAGCTGAACACCGACGAGAACCCGACGGTGTCCGGCAAGTACGGCATCCGCTCGATCCCGACGCTCCTCATCTTCAAGGGTGGGCAGCAGGTCGGTCAGGTCGTGGGCTTCCGCCCGAAGAGCGACCTGGCGAAGCACCTCGAGTCCGCGCTCGCCACGGCCTAGTCTCGTCCGAGGCAGTACGCGAAGGGGCGGCCGCAAGGCCGCCCCTTCTGCTTGTCTGGGTGACGCGCGGCGTCGAGAACGCGGATACGGAGCGGGAGCGCCCGGCCGCGGCACGAGCCCGTCGTTGTGGCGGCGTGGGGCGGCCCACCCCTGCCCCTCCCGGCGCGGGAGGGGTTCAGAGGGAGAGGACCAAATGTGAGGAGCCGCGCCCCTCGCACCCCCGGCGGAACCTGTGTGGCTGCGCCGTGTCGGTGCGAGTGATTCGAACCGTTCCCGGAGTCGAGGTGCGAAGCACCCTCGGTCGAATTGGGAGCCCTCGCCATTCATCCCCTTCCCGCGCAGGGAAGGGGGCAGGGGGATGGGCGCTCCTCGCGGCCACCTCGACTTGCGGAGTTAGGTGGGGGTGCCGTCCCCGTCCCCGAGCGGGCTAGCCGCCGCCGAGGGGGATGATCTGCGGGGGGGCGTCGTTGCCGGAGCCTGCAGCGCCGTCGGCGCGGACGCCCTTGTTCACGGAGCGGCCCTGCTTCTCCTCGAGGCGCGTGAGGGCACGGCCCTTCGAGGGGTCGGGGTCAGGACGATCTCCGTAGGCCTCGCGGCCTTCGTGGTCCTCGGGCAGGTACTCGGTGATGGGAAGACCTTCCGCATCGGTGAAAAGCAGTCAGTGGCAGTACTTCCACCGCTGCATCTCCTCGCACGGGCAGATCCAGAACTTCTTCTCGACCTCAGCCTGCTTGTCCTCGAAGAACATGCAGGGGCAGAGCGGGCGGCCGACTTCCTCGATGTTCTTCGCAAGGCCGATGACCAGAAAGTCGGTGATTTCGCGCTGGGGGTGCAGGAAGGAGCCGGACTTCTCGGCGAAGTTCGCGACGAACTTCTCCATCTTCGCCAGGTTCTCTGGCGAGACGCTCGCGCGATCCTCGTCAGTGGGGCCACCCATGCTCACGGCGATGCTCCTGCTTCCACGACCTAGTCTCTGCGCCTCGACCTGCCGAGGCAAGCCCGACCAGCTTCGCGCGAGGCTAATGGGAACCCGGCGAACTGCCGGAGCGTTGGGTGAGCAGGACCACTTCCGGCGGGCGGGCGGGTTGCAGCGCGGTGTCAATTGCCGCCGATCGCCTGTGGCTCGCGAGACGGCGCTCGATCGTGGGTGCAAGATCGACGGCAGCGAGGGAGTATCGAGATGCGCGCATACATCGTGATCGTGGCGCTGGTAGCCACGATGTTCGCGGGGCTATCGAGGAGTGCCGCGGAAGCGCAGACCGTGCCGCCGGTCTTGCCGGCGCCGCTGATCACCGGCACCGTGCCGACCTCCGCGACGATCGCTCTCCTCAACGTCACGCGCGACGCCCCTCCGGCGGAGGTGGACGCCTCGCTCGCCCTCGCGGGGTGCGAGGCGGTGTCGCTGGTCGTGAACGACAACGGCACGGCGCGGCTCTACGCGGCGGGCGCCCCCGCGTTCGCGAATGCGAACGTCCCCACGCTCCGCGCGAACAGCTCGTTTTTTGTGCTGTGCGGCGATCGCAGTCCGCACGCCGTGAACATCGTGCAGTACACCTGCGCCTCGGGCCGCTCGTTCATCGCGCACGTGCAGCAGATCCCCGGTGACCGCGTGATCCTCGAGCTCGAGGGCCACGCGATCGAGTTGAAGCAGACGATCTCCGGATCCGGCACGCGCCACGTCAGCGCGGACGGGTCGATCCTGTACTTGAGCAAGGGGTCCGACGGCACGATCCAGCAGAACGGCGTCACCACGTACTCGGGCTGCACCGGGGCGTCGATGAACACGGTCTCGGGCACAATCAGCTACCTCGAGAAGATCGCGCTGCCGGTGGGCGCAACCTGGCGTGTCGAGCTCCTCGACACGCCAGGTTGCGGACGTAGCGGCGAGCCCGCTGGCGTCGCAGTCGATCACTACGAACGGTGAGCAGGTCCCGCTGGGGTCTGTCAGAACTCAGGGTCTGATCGGCGTGTAGCCTCGTCCATCTGAGATGAGGAGCATCCCGATGACCTGCCCGCACTGCGAATCGACGGCAATACGTCGACGGAAACAGCAGACGGCCCTCGGCTACCGCCGGTTTTCCTGCGCCGGCTGCCAGCGACGCTTCAACGAACGCACGGGTACGCGGTTCAACGAGCTGCAGTTCCCGACGGACATCGTGCTGCTCGCCGTGCTCTGGCGTCTGCGCTACAAGCTTGGCCTGCGGGATGTCTCGGAACTCCTGCTGCAGCGTGGCTACACTGTCAGCCACGAGACGATCCGCACCTGGGAATTCCGCTTCGCGCCGCTGATCAGCGCCGCTCTTCGTTCGCGGCGTCGCGGACGCGCCGGCCGGTCTTGGTATATCGACGAGACGTACGTGAAGGTCTCCGGCCGCTGGTGCTACTTGTACCGGGCGATCGATCGCGATGGTGAACTGCTCGACTCGATGCTCAGCGAGCATCGCGACCGTTCCGCAGCTCGCCGCTTTCTCCGGGGCCTGCTTGAGGTATCTGGACGGCGTCCGTTGCGGGTGACGACGGACCATCATGGGTCGTATCCGAAGGCCATCCGCTGGATCCTCGGTCGAAGGGCGATCCATCGTCGGGATCGATACCTGAACAACCGAACCGAACAGTCGCATCGGCCGTTGAAGCAGCGGTACTACCCGATGCTTGGGTTCGGGAGTTTCGAGTCAGCATCCCGGTTCTGTACGGCGTTCGACGAGGTCCGCAACTACTTCAGAATCAGCAAGACTCCGGCATCGTTGGCGGCGCGACGGGAGGTGTTCATGTCCCGATGGCGGCAGCTGATCCAGGACGTGAGCGCTGCGTGACGGACGTTGGTACCGAGCGTGAATCGGTAGTCAGCAAGCCCTGAGTTCTGACAGAACCGGCGCGATGGACAGACTCCACGTCGGTCAGCTGCGCCAAGAGCACGCCGTCGCCCTGCGTGCGTGGCAGTTCGCGTGGTCGGAGTGCGACGGGTGGCAGCGCACCTCTCTCCCGGTGCGGGACGGCGAACCAGGCGTCGTCTACGAGCATGCCCGGGTAAGACTCCTTTGCCTTCGTGACCGTCTCAATCCGCCGTTAATCCTCGGCTGCAACGCTACGGACACGAAAGGGGCCACCGATGAGCCGTCGACCGTTGCTG